>JBFJXT010000178.1:0-4734 GCA_041623015.1 Thermoplasmatota archaeon
CACCGATGCAGACGTTCGAGTACGACCAAGTGGATGCGATGCCACCCGCCACCCCCGTGGACATGGTTGGTGCCAGTGAATCCACGCCCGCCACGCCCGCAACTCAAGCCCCAGAACACGTGACTTTCCAGGCTGCACAGCCCCCAAGTTCCACCTCCAGTCAGGCCCCCGCATCTCGCTCGCCAGGCCCCTCTGTGCAACCGGCTATGTCCAAGGAATGGCCCCAGCGCCGCAAGCCAGTCCCTCGCCCTGGTGAAGCGCCCGCCCCCGAGGCTGGCCCCGCCGTGCGTCCCGAACTGACCGAGCGCTACACCCGAGCAACACCCACCGTTCGCCGCATGCTGGACGCAGAAACCCCGGACGAGAAGCCCCAGGAACACGTGGCCGACCGCGCCCCCACGGACATGAACACCGACTTCGTGGCCCCCGGCATGAGCGTGGGTCGCTGCGGACAATGCAAATGCATGTTGCTCGCCCCCGACACGCGCCCGATTCGGCTCAAGTGCCCAGATTGTGCAAAAGTGACGCTTCTGGAATGAAGCCCTTTTCCAACCAAGGCCCTGTGGCCCCCCCAATGAGCGACTCCGCCGTCCACGTCACGTTTGATGTCACGGAACCCGGCACCCATTTGGTGAAGGTGACCCAGCGATTCCCGGCAGCGACGCTTGAGTCCGGTTCGGCTCGCGTGTTTCGCATGGCAGCATGGGTTCCTGGGTCGTACAAGATTCGCGACTTTGGCCGTCATGTGCAAGACGTCACTGCCACCGTGGAGGGCAAAGCAAAGCCCGTGACGCAGACCGGCAAGGATGCGTGGTCGGTCGCTGGCAGCAGCGGCAAGGAAGTGGAGTTGGTGTTCCATGCCTATGCTCGGGAATTGACCGTGGACACGAGCCACGTCACCAATGACCATGCGCACCTGTTCCCGGCGACCCTCGTTCTGTATGACGATGCCAGCCGACCGCTTCCACATATTGCCAACGTGGTGGCGCCCAAGGGCTGGAAGACCTGGTGTGGCCTAGAATCCGATGCATTCGACGGCAAATTGGAGACTGCCGACAATTACGATCACCTCATCGATTGCCCCATTGAAGTGGGCCCCGCCGACGAATACACCGAGATGACATTCACCGTCCGCCGTCGCAAGCACCGCATCGTGATGTGGCACGCACCCGCCGACATGGACGAAGACCGCATCAAGAAAGATGTACGCGCCGTGGTGGAAGAGACCGCCAAGCTGTTTGGCGGCTTGCCGTACGCGCACTACACATTCATGGGCCATGTGGCGATGGAGTATGGCGGCGGCCTCGAACACCGCAACAGCACTGTGCTCGGCGTGGATCCATTGAACCTCGTGGTGGACAAGCAAATCAAGGAAAAATTCCTGCCCCTCGTGGCCCACGAATTCTTTCACACCTGGAACGTCAAGCGAATTTTGCCAGAATCATTCCAGCCCTATGACTTGCAAGTGGAAGTCTACACGGACCTCCTCTGGCTCTTCGAGGGATTCACCACGTACTACGAACTGCCCTTGCTTCGCCGCGCCGGCGTCGTGGACGACGAGCACTTTGGCAACATTGCTTGCGAGATGCTCAAGTTCTACGAAATGGCGATTGGACGTAAACGCCGCAGTGTGTCCGAAAGCAGCCGCCTCACCTGGAGCCTGCTCTACCAACCCCACGAGCACAACATCAACCGCAACGTGAGCTACTACACCAAGGGTCTCTTCGTGGGCCTCTGCCTCGACTGGCACTTGCGCACCCACGGCGTCAAAGAAGGCCTCGACGTGGTCATGCGTCACGTGTGGGGCAAACACGGCGCGGCATCCGAAGGCGGCCCGGGCGTTGCAGAAGATGGCTTTGCAGAATTGGTCAAGGAAGCCACCGGCGTCGACTGTGCGGCATTGCTTGGCCGCTGGGTCAACGGCACCTCCGAGCTGCCCGTGCAAAAGGCGTTCAAAGAATTGGGCTGGGAGCTGAAGCGAGAACACTCAGACCCCAAGAAGCCAAACGGCCTCGGCGTCATGTTCAAAGGCGGCACCGCCACCATCGAACGGATCCCCGAAGACAGCCCCGCATTCTCCATTCTCCAACCCGACGATACCCTCGTGGCAGTGGACGGGTGGAAATGGAAGGGCTCACGGTTTGCTGAACTTGCACAAACCCGAGAGGTGGGCGATGCCATGCCGATCACGGTGTTTCGCGAGGGACGATTGCGCACCTTTGACGTGCCCCTTCGTGAGATGGTGAAGGATAAGCTCACCCTGAAAGTCCACAAGGGAGATGCGGCTGCCACGCGAAGGCGCAAGGCATGGCTGGGTAGCGAATAAGAAGGGACACTAGCTCAAGCGAGCTTGAACCGTTCCAGTGAATCCTGTGCACTAAAACACGACGCTCCAGGCGCCGGGCGGCAATGACCAGTCGTCTCCCGACGCTAGGCAAATGTTGGTCCGCTCGTGAATGATGCCTCCATCGCTGTCTAGAATCGATGCGCTAGCACACCCTATGGTTGGCGTAACGCTCCAGGTGACGGTTGCTGTCTGATTGGTGACTAACGGATGCACATCACGTCCGATTCCGCCGGTGATCTCATCGTCCACGTCAAAATTGGTGGTTGCCTGCGGCCCGGTCGGCCCCCCTCCATCATTGGGAGGTGGCCCGAAAGGATCCTCGGGAGGAGGCACATCAGTTGGCACAACGCCTGCTGCAACGAGTGACGCCATGGTGATTGCCACAAAGGCGACGGCAAGGCTGGCCCAGCCTTGCCACGGCCCAGCCAGTAGTCGTTTCAGGGGCGCCACTCTAGACCCCTCCTCGGAGGACTAGTCCTCGCAGAACACCTACGCTTGGCCGCCGGTAAGCTGCTGGGCCGTTGCGACAGGGACCTTGGCATTGGCCTGCAAAAAGGAGACCACCCTCGATTGGTAGTCGAGGTCAGTCCAAAGTTGCAAGTGCTCGGCATTTGCAACCTCCACGAGCCTTGCATCGGGGCGCCAGGCGGCAAACTCCTTGGACAAGTGAGGCGGCGTGACGGCGTCTACGTCCGAGTAGGCAACCATCAAGGGCACTTTCGTTCGAGCCAGTGCCGCGCGCGCATCCAATGCTCGCATCGCCTTGCGAAACAGCAATGCAAAGGTGGCAAGGGCGTACCGGTCTAGGCTGTGCCCTTTGCCTTCGTACCAGGAGGTAAACGTGGGGTATGGGCTCTCGATGACGAGGCCGGCAAGGTGTGGCGCATTGGGAGCGGCGAGGGCGGACGCGAAGGATCCAAGGCTGACGCCGATGCATTGAACGGGCCCGGAATCTAGGCCCTTGGCGGCCCAGAGCGCGGCGCCCACATTTTCGGCCAAAAAGGGACTGCCTGCTTTGCCTTGGCCGTAACTTGGCTGGTCAAACCAGAGGCATCCAAATCCTGCCTCTTGGAGCACACTGACCCAGCCTTCGCGCACAAACCAGTAGCCGCCGTAGCGACGGTCAGGGTGGGCAAGAACAACGGTGCCTTGGCCCTTTTTTCCAGGCAAGTGCCTCGCACGAATGGTTCCCATGGCCGAAGCAACAGGCACCACAACGGCGCCCTCTGGGGCTGGCCACGGCCCGCCACTTCGATTTTTTCCCCAGGCGAGGGCATAGAGCCGTTTGGCACGACGGCGGTCGCGGTCAGTGATGCCGGGCAAGCAGCCAGGGACGTCCACGATGGCACAGGAGGCCCTGCCCGCATAAGGGCTAACGATTTGCGCGTGGCCCTAGCGGACTTGGTAGTGGTCTGCCCAAGCCTGTCCGTCTCCGATGTGACTGGCGGGGTCCGCTGCGTGATCGATTGCCGCGCGGGTGCGCTCGCCACCATATACGGGTCGGTCGGCCTTGTAGAGCAATCCGGTGGGCACGCGGCTTCGATCGCGGGCAACTTTCAGGGCTTGGTCTCGATCTGTTGGGTCGTGGCCTTCGTCGGCGATGTTAGCCTTGTGTTCCCGGAAGAATCCGTAGTCTTGCAATTGGTTGTACGTGATGCAGGGGCTCTGGACGTTGATGAGGCTGAATCCCTTGTGCCGCACGCCGTCTTCGATGAGTTGCACCAGTTGCTTCATGTCGCCACTAAAGCCCTGAGCAACGTACGTGGCGCCACCCGTGATGGCGAGTTCCAAGGGCGATAATGGGTCTGCCATGGGCCCCAGTGGGCTGGCCTTTGTGCTCATTTCCATGGGCGTGGTTGGGCTGGTTTGTCCTTTGGTCAAGCCATACACTTGGTTGTCCATGACGATGTACGTCACGTCCACGTTGCGCCGGGCCGTATGCAAAAAGTGCCCAAGGCCGATGCCAAAGCCATCTCCGTCGCCGCCGGCCACGAGGACCGTCAAGTCAGGGTTTGCCAGTTTGATCCCAGTGGCCGCAGGCAACGCGCGACCGTGAATGCCATGGAAGCCGAAGCTTCGAAAGTAGGCCGTGATGTTGCCGCTGCATCCAATGCCGGTCACAAGCGCCGTTTGCGTGGGATCGAGTTGGAGTCCCTCGGCGGCTTTCTGCATCGCCTTCAAGACACCATAGTCGCCGCAGCCGGCGCACCAAATGGAGTCCTTGCCTGTCCAGTCTTTCCAGGTCAATTCGCTCATGCGTTTGCCTCCTTGATGAGTGCAAGCATATCGGTAGCGCGCACCGGCGTCCCGTCATAGCGAAGCACCGATTCCAACCGATCATGCACCGGCAACTCGGATCGAATCAACCGCGCCAATTGCCCGAAGGC
>JBFJXT010000179.1:0-4681 GCA_041623015.1 Thermoplasmatota archaeon
GTTCTTCGAGGCGACGAAGCAAGCTTCGCATCGCCGTGGTGGGGTCGGTGCTTTCGAGCACGTATCGGCTGCGTTGATCCACAGCAAATCCGTAGACGCTTGGATCTATTTGCTCGTGCAAGTGCTCCGGGGTGACGGTGACTTTGCGAACCCCGTAACGTGCCCGCAAGTCGTCTGGGGTGCCGCTTTCCACCACTTGCCCCTTGTCCATGACGGTGACCGTGTCGCAGAGTGCCTCGGCCTCTTCCAGGTAGTGCGTGGTGAGGAGGACCGTGATGCCTTCTTCTTCGTTGAGTCGGCGCACGTGCTCCCAGAGGTTTCGGCGCAACTCCACGTCAACGCCGGCGGTGGGTTCGTCGAGCACCAACAATTTGGGGTCGTGCATCAAGGCCCGAGCCAAGAGTAGGCGCCGCTTCATGCCGCCACTGAGGGTGCTGCTGCGCTTGTTTCGGTACTCGTGCAAATCAAAGAACTTCAGCAAGCCACGGGCGCGGTCAATCGCCTTGGCGTATGGCATCCCGAAGTACCCGGCGTGGTAAGCAAGGATACGTTCGAGGCCCAAGAAGTCGTCAAAGTTGGGCTCCTGGGGGCAAACACCGATGAGGCGGCGCGCAGCGGCGGGATCCGTCCAGCAATTTTTGCCAAACACAGACACGCTGCCGCTGGTGGGCCGAGTCAGCCCTGTAAGCGTGCCGATGGTGGTGGTTTTTCCTGCACCGTTGGGTCCAAGCAAGCCAAAGAAGCTGCCTTCTTCGACGGTGAGGGTGAGCCCATCCACGGCCGGTTTTCCGTCGTAGGATTTGCGCAGGTCCCGGATATCGATGGCGGGAGTTTTAGTCACAGCCAAGCACCCGAACGCGGAGCCGTTCTTCGTCCAAGTGAATGATCAACTCGGGCTCGTCTCCCTCGACACCGTAGTGAGCAAGGATGGCGTTGCTTGGCTCGTTGCTCCAGGCCATGTGATCGTGCTCTCCGGGCTCAAGACCTCGAAGCATGGCATCCACTTGGGGCCACTTGCGTGCATCCTCGGCGCTCCAAGTGATGGTCACCGCGTCGTCGCTTGGCACACACTGGGAGTCGAGGCAATTTCGTGCCTCCAGTAAGGGTTCGCAGCTGGTGCAACCGGAGTTGGCCACAGCGACCAGAACCATCAGCACGGCCGGAAGCAGAGTGGAAAGAGCAGAGCGCATGAACGGAGCCTCACTGGAAGCGACGGAAGGTGTCGATGCCGCGGAAGGTCGCCGCGTCTCCGAGTCCTTCTTCGATGCGAAGCAGTTCGTTGTACTTGGCCACGCGGTCACTTCGTGCCGGGGCGCCGGTCTTGATTTGGCCGGCGTTGGTGGCCACGGCGAGGTGGCTGATGATGCTGTCTTCGGTTTCGCCGCTGCGGTGGGAGACCACGTTGCTGAATCCTGCGTTCTCGGCCATGCGCATCACGTCAAGCGTCTCGGTGAGGGTGCCGATTTGGTTGACCTTGATGAGAATGGAGTTGGCTTCTTGGTCGCGGATGCCAGCGGCGAGGCGTTCTTGGTTGGTGACGAACAAGTCATCGCCCACCAATTGGCAGCGGTCGCCGAGTTTCTTGGTTTGCAGGGCCCAACCAGCGTGGTCGTCTTCGCTCATTCCGTCTTCGATGCTGATGATGGGGAATCGGTCGCAGAGTTCTTCGTAGAAGGCGACGGTGGCATCGGGGCTCTTTTTGCCATCCACGCCAAAGTCGTACTCGTTCTTCTTGGTGTCAAAGAATTCCGTGGCGGCCACGTCGAGGGCCAACAGGAGGTCGCTGCCCATTTCGTATCCGGCGTTCTTGGCGGCCTTTTCGATGTAGGTAAGGGCGTCCACGTTGCTGTCAAGGTTGGGTGCAAAGCCACCTTCGTCGCCAACGGCGGTGGCGAGCCCATCGGCCTTGAGGGCCTTCTTGAGGTGGTGGTAAACTTCCACGCCCATGCGCATGGATTCTTGGAACGAATCGGCGCCGACTGGGGCGATCATGAACTCTTGGATGCTGACGTTGTTGGCTGCGTGGGCGCCGCCGTTGAGGATGTTCATCAGCGGGACCGGCAGGACGCGGCCGTTTTGGCCACCGAGGTACATGTGCAGGGGAACACCCAGTTCTTCGGCACCAGCACGGGAGGCAGCCAGACTTACGGCCAGGACGGCGTTGGCGCCGAGGTTGGCCTTGTTGGGGGTGCCGTCCAATTCGAGCATGGCAGCGTCGATGCCTGATTGATCAAACACATCCATGCCGTGCACGGCGGCGGCGATTTGATCGTTGACGTTGCGGACGGCTTCTTGCACGCCCTTGCCCATGTAGCGTGTGCCGCCGTCGCGCAGCTCCACCGCCTCATGGGTTCCGGTGCTGGCCCCACTGGGTACGATGGCGCGGCCGATGGCACCTGCATCGGTGAACACCTCCGCTTCGACCGTGGGGTTGCCTCGGCTGTCGAGCACTTCGCGAGCATGGACGGACAGGATGCCGGTCACAAGCCCGCGAGTGGGCGGTTCCATAAGACGGCGACGGCTGGAACTTGCCCCCAGGCGCCTCGAATCCGGGCTTAGTCGAAGCTGTGCGCGGTTTCCGCCTTCTCCTTAGCAACCCGAGTCACACTGCCAAAGAGGGGCCGCACGAGGCCCCATTGGCGAACACCAAGCACAGTGATGATGGGCGCCACCAGGAGCGGCACGAATCCGAACCACCAGCTTTGGCTGTCTGGCAGGATGTCGTTGTCGTAGGTGGGGCGCCATTGGTAGGCGGCCAGGAGGATGAATTGGATGGCTGCCCAGGCAAGCATCACGAGGGCGCCGGCGTAGACGATGGCGGTTGCTTCGAAGTTGCGGCCGGTGGCGCTGGTGATAACGCCGCCAAGCGTTGCGAGGGTGCCTGCAAAGAAGGCAATCCAGGCTGCCGCGGTGAGCACTTTGAGGCTGAAGCTTGCGTGCGCAAACAAGTCGAATCCGAGGTCTTTGCTGGATTCTGAAATACTCAGAATCCCACCGTATCCTCCGTAGGCGTCGCTTACGTCGCCGATGTTGTCGATGCTGATTTGGAGGCCACTCAGGGTAGCCCCTCCACTGGTGCCCCAGGCGGTGTACCAGTCGAGGCGGCCTTCGCAGACGGAATTTTGGGCGCATTCGCCGTTGTCGCGGCGCTCGTCTCCGTCGATGAGTTGGAAGCTCCAGGGGACCACGAGCATCCCAACGAGGAACACGGCTGCGAGGGTGACGGTTCGGGTGTGGCGTTTGGCGTGGTCACGCAGTCCGTCCCTGGTGCTGATGACGCCGGTGCCGACACGGAGGAAGGCGTGGAGCATCAACAAGGCGCCCGTGGCGACGATCACGGGGCTGATAATCCACATGCGGGCATCTTCGTGAGGGTTACCGGTGATGATGCCGAGGAGGGTGGCAAATCCGGTGCCAAGCCAGTAAGCGGAACTGGAGAAAGCCAGCCATGAACCCGTGGCACCAAGGAGCGCGAGTCCCCAGCCGGTAAATCGGGCCACGTTCACACCCATGGGCATGAGGCCAGTGGCCAAGAGAAGCACGCCCGCAATGAGCGAGAAAATGATGCCCAGGAAGGCTACGTCCGGATTGGGCAAGTTGTATCGGTTGCTGTCTTTGAAGTCAGCCGCGATGTCACCCGCCGAGACGGTTGAATCGTCAATGCCTGCGTCGTTGTCCGCATCCGTGTAATCCACGGCGCCAAACGGCACGGCCAATTGGATAATCAAGAGCCCGAGGGCAGCCAAGAATGCAAATAGAGACGCAGTCCCAAAATGTCCGATTTTCATGTTGTTGAGGTCCACCTAGGCGTCGAAATCGGCCGCCTTAGGGGCCCCAGACATGTTTCCCATGAAAGACTTCAGGGTCGGGAGCTGGTTTCGAAGCAGCAACCATGCCACCGGCAGCACGAGCAGTGGGAAGAATCCCGGCAGGAAGGTATGCTCGGTGGTGCCGTTGGGTTTGAACAGCACCCACGTGATGATGTAGAAAATCCCAGCCAATGCCCAGAAGATCGCGACGGCCCAGACGCCCATGTCGGCACTGCGAAGGGTTCGTGCATCGGCGCCGGTGCTCACGTGAACGGCGGCGGCGGGCCATAGAAGGTGCCAGACGTAAGCGGTCCAGGAGAGTCCAACCAAGGCATGCAGCGCCAAGTTGAGGGCGCCAAAGTCGCCGTCTCGGGTGAATCGCATGCGCCCGCCTTCGGCGCCTTCTGCGGCCGTAACGCTCTGGGTGTCCTCGGCGCTAAAGAAGTACGGCGCGTCGTCGTCTCCAAGATCAAAGTTGGCAAAGTCGCTGGTGCCGTCGGGCATCATTCCAATGCTCCAAGGAACCAAGAGAATTGTGCCCATGAGCGCCAGGGCCAGCAGGGCGCCTCGGGCGTGGTGTTTGGCTTGATCTCGAAGGCCGTCTTTGCTGCTGACCACCGTCGTCATCACTTTCGATGCATAAACGAGCAGCGCCATGGAGGCCGCGGCCACGAGGACGGGACTGATGGCCCAGTAGTTGCTCAGGAACTTGGTGCCAAAAATGGAGCCAAGGAAGGTGCTGAATCCGGTGCCCACGGCATACATGCTGCTCATCCACATCATGCCCGCTCCCACGCAAACCAACGCGCCGGAACTGTAGCCCACCCATCGGGCGGCGGTCACTTGCAGGGGTTGGAATCCCAGGATTAGCA
>JBFJXT010000180.1:0-4676 GCA_041623015.1 Thermoplasmatota archaeon
GCCGTCACCGCCGCTTCCACTGTTGGAAGTAGCAGATCCACCGCTGCCACCTTGTTGGTGGAGGATGCAGGTGGATGCGCCACCCTTGCCGCCACTTGCATAGGCGTCGCCACCGGAGCCTCCGGATCGCCCGGTGCCAGCATCGCCGCCGTCTCCGCCACTGGTCCATCCAACGCCGAAGTAGTTGAACGCATCTGCGCCGTTGCCGCCATTGCCACCGGACCCACCGTCACCACCACTACCGGCATCGGCAGAGGCAGAACCGCCATTGCCCGGGTAGCAACCCTTGCCCCCACGACCTCCTAGTGCGGTGGCACTACCACCGCTGCCAGCCGAGTAGCCATCGGTACCACGAATACCATTCGTGCCGGCGGCCGAGGAATCCCGACCGTCACTACCATCGGAGCCACAAGTTCCGGCTTCTCCTTCGGCAGATGCGGATTCTCCGCTCGTCTTTTTGGCAGCCGTATTTGCGCTTTTATCATCGGTCTCATCAAGGCCATCAACGGGAGTTGTGGTGCAGGTGGAGACAATGAACACAGGAAGTGCGGGCCCTGCGGCGCCGAGTCCCCCGGTGCTGGAACTAGATCCACCATTTCCACCGAGGCCAACGATGCTGATCGCGTTGTTGACGGTGGCCGTTCCTCCATTGCCACCATTTCCGCCAGCGGCGAATACGGTAGCTCCATCGAGTTGGGCGAGGGTTCCATTGGCCCCAATGACCTCCGCGGCTCCGCCAGCGCCACCGGCGCCAGGAACGAGTTTTCCGCTGATGGCGACGTTGGGCGATTGGATGATGAGATTGCCGCCGTGTCCGCCGTGGCCTGCGATGGCTTTGACGCGTTGAGCGGGGCTCTCGAGGGAGGTAGCATCGCCTCCCTGGCTGCCATGACCGGCGCCAAGAAGAGCACCTTCTGCTAGGCGCACACTGCTAGCCTTGATAATGAGGTCGCCACCGTCGGATCCAAGTCCGCCAAAGGTGGTTTCCCATTGGTCAACGGGCTTGGAGGTAGATGCTGGCGCGGGGGCTCCGTTTCCTGCGGAAATCTCCCCGATGGCCACCAGTTCACGGGCTTCAATGAGGATGCTGGCGCCGTTGAGTCCGAGGATTTTTCCTTCCACGACGAGCTTGTCGGCTCGAATATTCGTGGGCTCGTCAATCCGCAGCACATCATCTGGCCCGAGCGTGAATTCGTTGAATTCGAGCAAGGCCCATCCTGTTGTTTCTACGGAATCGGAGGTTGACGTGTCGGCCGTGGCAAGTTGCGTCGAAAATGCCAAGGCGAGTATAATTGCAAAGGAAGCGATTCGCTCCATACTCAGCTCATCGGCAACTGCAATTAATAGGGACCTAGAGATTAATCGCTAACCCGTAGTGGTTTTTGCATGAGTCGCTGCCCCAAAATTGTCAGGCCAAGTAAGGTATCGCCGCTTGGCTATTGTTTGACGTTGCCATCGGCTCCGAAGCTGCGGTAGCCACCCCAGAATCGTTGCACAGTAGTCAATGATCCAACCACGGCGAAGTAGGTGAGCATCCAGCCAAGCAGACTCGTGGAGACAGGGCCAATGGCGAGGTCATCCCAACCGAGGCGCATGCCGATGGTCACCTGAATCACCGGCACCACGAGGAGCATCACCATGCGATCGGCGCGTCCGAGGAGGCCTCCGTAGTTGCGGCCGATGCCGACCGCTTGGGCTTGGGTGCCTAGGTAACTGGTGAGGAGAGTGAACACCACGGCGGCAAAACCGACGCGAAGGTCGGCCCAAGGGCTGAGCGCAATGCCCCCGATGAACAGCACGTCGCTGAAGCGGTCAATGGCGTGGTCCAGGTAATCTCCCTTGGGCGTGCATTGGTCCGTGAGTTTGGCAACTTTGCCATCCAAGAGATCCAGAACACTGTTGGTGAGCACCATGCCCCAGCCGAGCCAGAGCCAACTTTCGTTGCCGGGACCACTGGTGTAGAATGCCCAGCCACCCACGAAGGCGGCAACAAGGCTCAGCCAGGTGAACACGTTCGGGTCGATGCGGCGTAGTGCCTTAGCAAGGGGCTCAAGCCACCAATCGAGGCGGTGCCGCTGAGTGTCGAGTACCATGAATTCACCTGAGGAGCCACTCGCTCCAGTCAACAGGTTCTAAGTCCGTCGTATTTAGTGGGTTGCCTTTTGCGTCCACGAATGCCGACAGCAGTTCCTGTGGAGTTCGGCGGGTGCCGTCTCGCATCACCACCGCCATGTCGTCTTCGGCGGCTTCTTGCAAGACCAGGTCCATTGCTTCCGCTTCGAGGTTTTCCTCAATTTTGCCGGCTCGGTAGCCACGCGCCCGCAGGCGGCCTTCGAGGACGGCAGGGTCGCAGCGGACCAGCCACACCGCATCCACGGGGAGCATGTGGGCCATGTGACCGTCGATGATTTCGATGCCTTCGTCCGCGGCGGCTGGCTCTGCATCCAGGATGTCAAACAAGGCATCCGTGTCAATCACGTGCGCATCGTCCAGAGCATCGTGGCCCACGATGAGCCCATGGGTTTCTGCAAGCCCCTGAACCGTCAGCAGTTTCCAGCCGTAGGTATCGCAGGCGAGCTTGGCGAGTGTGGACTTTCCAACTCCTGGCGTCCCAGTGACGGCGATGCGCACGTTACACCGTGAGTGGTGTCTTCAGAAGGTCGTGCCATTCGTAGCCGCCGAGTCCTTCGTCGTTGAAGCAGTAGTGTACCGTTTGGCGATCGGCGCGGAAGGCGGCCACTTCGGCAGCCACGGCTGCCGGTGCTTCTTCCTTCAGGAGCACGCGCTCGAAGCATTCGGCCACGAAGTCCATGTCGTCCTTGCCCATACCAACGCGGGTCATTTCTTGCACACCGAGACGGAGGCCAGAGGGGCGCAGGGGCTTGGTGTCACCGGGCAACATGTTCATGTTGGTGATGATGCCGGCTTGTTCCAGGAGGTCGGCTGCGATGGCGCCGGCACTGCTGTCAATGTCGCCGTGGCGCGTGACCACTTGGTGGCTCTGGGTGTAGCCGCGGGCTTCTCCGAGCACATCAAAGCCACGAGCGGCGAGGCTTGCGGCGAGGGCTTGGGCGTTGGCCACGATGTCGCGGGCGTAGTCCTTGCCGTAGGCTTGGAATTCGGCCAGGGCGATGACCTTGCCAGCCATGTGGTGCAAGTGGTAATTGCTGCAGACCCCCGGGAAAACGCCGCTGTTGAGGCGGCGTTGGAATTTGGGGTCGTCCGAATCACTCAGGACAAAACCGCCTTGGGGACCGGGGAAGGTCTTGTGGCTGCTGCCGGTCATGACGTCGGCGCCTTCTCGAAGGGGGTCTTGGAATTGGCCACCAGCGATGAGGCCCAGTACATGGGCACCATCGTACATGACATGGGCGCCAACGTCCTTGGCGGCTTCCGCCACTTCCTTCATGGGCGTTGGGAAGAGAATCATGCTCTGGCCAAATAAGGCGAGCTTGGGCTTGACCTCGTGAATCATCTTCACGGCGGCATCGATGTCAATTTGCATGTCGTCGACGAGCCACGGGTAGGTGTGCAAGTCGAGGCCGCGCATGCCCACGGCGCCCATGTTGGCGTGGCTGATGTGGCCTCCATCGGCAGTGCTGACGGCAGTGATGGTGTCGCCGGGCTTGGTGAGCGCCTTGAGGACTGCGAGGTTGCTGTTGGTGCCGCTGGTGCTTTGGATGTTGGCAAATTGGGCGCCAAACACGTCTTGCGCCAGTTCGATGCCGAGTGCTTCGATGTCGTCGAATGGCTTGCAGCCTTGGTAGTAGCGCTTTCCGGGGAGGCCCTCGGCGTAGCGTCCGTGCAAGTCGGTGACCAGCATCTCTTGGACGCGGGGAGACACGATGTTTTCACTGGCAATCATCGGCAGGCCGTTGCGAAATTGCGTCGTGCTTCGCTGGGCGGCGTTTCGCACGAGGTCGACGGCGGCGCGGGGGTCCACGAGGCCGCGACGGAGGTTTGGTTCAAGAGGGAATCGGAGGGAAAAAGGCGGCGCGGCGTTCACTTTCATGCACGGCGCCAGGGGTTGAGTTCCAATTATGGGCAAGGTCCGGTGCCTTGGAGACAGCCGAGGATTTCGTAGAAAATGTCCCAGGCGGGTTCTGTGTGCGGGTAAACGGTGCCACACGCTTCGTCCATAATCGTCTCCATCGGTTCGCCACGGTATTCCTCTTCGTCACAATCGTAGTAGTTTGCACTGGCCATGGGGACGGCAAAGGATGCGGCTAGGAGGAGGGCAAGGATCCAGGTTTTTAGGTGAACCATAGGCATCAAACCCCCCACAGGCGAATATATTTTTTCTGGGATGATTGATAAAATCAGCACTGGCCACTCGATGTAGATGAGCGGAACTAAATGAGCCAAAACAAATCAGCCCATGGCGCAAACAAGGCAACTCAAGTAGGGAAAAAGGGCGAGAAAAAACGGGGTTGAACGGCCTATGGGTCAGGGCATTTATCGAGGCCAAGCAGCCTTAGGAAAACAGCCCCAAGGCACAGCCGATGAGGGCGATTGGGGGGCTGTACAGGACGTTGTGTGCGAGAACACAATCCACGAACGTTCGGGCATCGCGTACAAGGGGACCAAGTTCGTCCATGACGCGATCCACCGAATCCAGTGCAGCATGGCTTACGATGTCCGAGACATCTTCGGCAGCGCAGACGAGATTCCATCCC
>JBFJXT010000181.1:0-4598 GCA_041623015.1 Thermoplasmatota archaeon
GGGGGCCATTCACCACTAATGACGCGCTGGGCGAACTCGCCTAGATTTTCGATGCATTCCCTGTCAATGCCTGGGTGGACTGGGAGGCCGTTTGGGGGCAGAATTGAGACGCCGACTGGATCACAGAAGCCAAGAGGGCCCATGGCCGAGTATGTGCGTGAGTAAGGTTGGAAACACCCATTTTTAACGGTGCCAAGGAGCGTTTGATTCGCGGGAATTTCGTCCACCCCCTCACAAATGGGCAACACATCGCCTGTGCCTACACTACGTTGCAGGGAGTACGATACGGAGACTGTCGCCGCGTCGAGGACGCGAACAATGGAGTCTGGAGCGCTGTCGAGGACGAGGCCTGGATTCGGGGAGTGGCTGTCGGGGGTCTCCTCGTCAATGAGCAATCCACTCAGCACGCCGCTTGTGGTTCCGGCTCCAATGACTTCCAGTGAATTTGCATCGAACGCGTAGAAATCACTGGCGCCACTTACAGGGGTCGTTGTGGAAATGATCACCATAACCATGACCGTGTGCAAAGTTGTAGCATTCAATCGGGTCATCATAGAGTTCACAGCCGAATTTGGATTCCTAGGCGAAGCGGGGGCAATTCCCCGGAGAGCAGGTCTTGAATGAGGTGCTGAAGGCTGGCCACGCAGGTTTGATTCGGTTTGGCTGCGATTGGGGGGCCATCTTCGGGCAAGATGGTTAGAATCAAGGGCCCACAAACGACGCCCTTGTCCCCCATCGTTGGTCCAGTTGAGTCGGGTTTGAAGCACCCGTCTTGAATCGTTCCAAGCGTGGCTTGGTTCGGAATTGCCTGGAAATTGCTCTTGCAAATTGGCAAGATGTCGCCGCTGTCAATTCCCTGATGGCTTGAGAAAGAAATGGTGACTCGCTCCCCGTCTAAGACGCGGCCGATGGTGTCTGGAATTGGCTCGCCTACAGGGTTCGCGGCGCTTGCGCTGGGGATGGCGAGGATTGCCAGTGCAATGAGGGCGAGGTGCTTGTTTGTCAAGGATGCCACCGATTCCCGAATCGTGCGAGGGGGTTAGAATGCCTTCTCGTGATGTGTACGAGGGATTCAAGGAGAATAAGCTCCTTTGGTTACGAAGGGTACACTGGGAAAGATTTTCATAGTTTGTATTGGGTAATGAATTGGTCAAATACTCGGGATTTGGTTGATGTTCAAACAGACTCTTCGATACCCCGCCAACGGTAATCGGGTGCGGCGGCTGAGTTCGACAAATAGGCGCGGCCTACGAAGATTCAAGCTAAGCAAACCCAATTCAACTGGAGTGGCAGGGCCAGGGTTTTTGGCCCGTGGTGGCGGCCAGTCTCAGCCTACAAATAGACCTGAAGCGCCCCTGGAACCACCGAAATCGTGGCGGGCGTGGTGCCCAATACGTCCCCGTCAATCAATATGGGACTGGGGCGCGATGGGGCCACGGTGAGGTTCTTGCCGATGCCCATGTGGACCTTGGCGTGGTCTCGGTGTTCGCCCTTGAAGATCTTGGAGAACAAGGACAGCAATTGGCCTCGGTTGACTTTGTCGAGGGCAATCCAGTCCAAGTTGCCATCGTGGGCGTCTGCTTCGGGGGCCATCCACATGCCGCCTCCGGTGTATGCGGTATTGCACGCGGCCACCATTGGGTAGTTGCCGTCCAAGTTGGCGCCGTCGCACGACATTTGGGTCGCGTCAGAGCGCAGGCTGGCCAGTTCTCGAAGCACGGCGGCGCTGTAGCCCATCTTGCCGAGGAACTTGTATTGGCGGTTGGTGCGGTCGGCCACGCGAGCGGCAAAGCCCGTGGCGACGATGTTGATGCTGAAGCGTTCACAATCGGCGCCTGCATCGTCTTGCCAAATGACGCGAGCAGCGTCCACGTTTTGCACTTTGCCCTTGGCGATGCGGTTTGCGGCTTCCGTCATGGAGGTGATGCCAAAGTGGCGCAGGAAGTCGTTGCCGGTGCCGCCGGGGAGCAAGCCAAGGCAGACATCCTTGCCCACGGCGCCCTGGGCCGCTTCACTGATGGTGCCGTCGCCGCCGACGACGAGAATTACTTTTTCGCCATCGTCCACCAGCTCAGCGACGAGGGGTCCGGCGTGGCCGGGGTGGCGCGTGGGAATCTTGCGCACCGTAATGTCGTGCAATGCCAAGACTGCTTCCGCTTCCTTGGTTTTGAACAGGCCTCGGCCTCCACCCGATGCAGGATTGTAGAGGAGGGGGACGGGCCCGTCGAAGGCCATAGGATCAGTCCTGGTCGACTTCCTTGCGCATCAAGACGCGGTAGTCGTGGAATCCGAGGTGGCGGTAGATTTCCTGGGCCGCCTCGTTGTTCTTGAAGATCTGCACGTCGATCGCGGTGATGCCTTCGCGGCCGCACCAGGATTGCAGTTCTTCCACGAATTGCTTCAGGATGCCGGAGCCACGGTGGGCTTCGTTGACGTAGGCGTCACTAAGGTATGCCACACGGGTGTGGTGGTAAATCGGGGGGCGGCGCTGCTTCGTGGCAATGAGGTAGCCAACGATGTCGTCACCATCTTGTGCGACCAGACAAAAAGTGTCCTTTCGCTGGAGCATGCCGGTGGCGTACCCGAAGAAATAATCGGCGGCGTCCTCGTTAAGGATTCGTGCCTCCGTCATCTCTTCGCGCATCTTGGCGAACTCTTTCCAGAGGACGCAAATGCCCTCGATATCGTCCTCTTCGAGCGTCCGGATAACCACCATGGACGGACGCAGCGACTTGGTATCCTTATTTCAAGGGACTGGGCGGGTCATGGCTCCCTCTTGGCGCCGGATTTCGCGCTTCTGGGGGGTTTTTTGGAGCGAGGATTGCGGCGCGTCGTCGCGGTTGTAGGGCGGTCGGATCATGGCATCATGCGGAGGCCAAATGGGGCCTGTGGCGTGCTGCTTATGCCCAATAAGTACCAACTTGCCCAAAATTGTCAAATATGAATGCCCTTCCAAGCGAAAACCATGGAAGAGCCACTTGCCCGCGTGGAGATTCGTGAAGTGGACAGCGACTTGTTCGTTGCCACCCTTTGGTCGGAGGCCGAGGGAACGAAAGAATTGCGAGCACACTCCCTGGATGCCCTCTGGCGAGAGCTGACCATGGACCTCGAATTCATGGCAGGTCAACACGCTGGCGACAGCCGTGGCGTTGAGTTGTCGGCCGAAGAGGAGTTCGAAAACCTCCAATTCGCCCAAGAGTGGGAATAGAACCAGTCCCCACTTTCGACTTCCTTGGCCCGCGCCGTCTTGTGCGCGAGCGTCGAGGATGCCTCCCTCTCTTCCTTGTGGCTCCCTTTGAGAGCCTTATGCTCGGTCTGGAACCGGGTGGTTGCCATCTTCTAGAAACAGCCAGCCTTCGTCGGGCGTGAAGTTGTAGAAGACGTGGGTGTAGGCGTCAAATTCTTGCTGAAGCACCAAGCCCACGCCGCAGGCGGCGCCACATTGGGGGGTTTGAGGCGGTGTGCAGGCAGCACAATCGGATGCAATCGCCAGGGCGATGCCGGGGGATGCGCCGACGCCGAGATTGGTTTGCCCAACGGAGGAGCCGCCAGCACCTTCGCCGCTGCGCTGCACGGTGTATTGATTCACATTGCACCAGAGCACACTGGTGCCCCAAGTTTGGCAGAGCATGTTGGTGCCGATGCCGTAGGGGGAGCAGTATTCGCCATTGCATGCGCCGAAGGTCAAGGTGAGGCTCTCGCCGGCTTGTTGGGTGCTTTCCCAGTCCAACTCCACTTGGACGGCGTGGGGGGCCCGTTGATCCACGGGCAAGAAGAATTGCGATGTGTCGTCTCCGGCTACACCGGTGTCGAGATCGCAGGATTCCACGAGCATCACGGCGAGCACTTCGCAATTCATCAGGCCGTTCACGTGAATGGGAATGATGTACGGAACCGTTTCTGGCAAGCGCGGCAGGGTGACTTTGATGGTCAGTGGATCATCGACACCAGCGACGACCTTGGCGGTTGCGCGAACGGTTTGGTGCCCCACTTTGAGAGCTTCAAGAATGTAGGTGCCGCCTTCGAGGCCGTCGAAGCCAAAGCGCCCTTCAGCATCCGACGTGGACGTGGCGTTTGCTTGGCTTGGAATGGTCACGGTGACGCCTGCGATGGGCGTGATGGTTTCGTCCAGCACAATCCCTCGAATGACTCCCGTGGTGGCCGTGGACTGCAAATCGTCGACGGGGGCGTCGTCAGCCTTGGACTCGCCTGAATCAGAGCATCCCGCCAGCAATGCCGAGAGGAGAATCAGGATAACAGGCGTTGGGCGCACAAGGGGACCCCGGGTTAGCCGGATTTGATGTTTGCGGCGCCGTGGCGGTGGCAATGTGGTCGAATGGCGCGTAGAACCCTCTGTGGGGCTTGCATGAAATCATTACACCGGTGTGATGCGACGAGGCGGTTCAGCGGCCCCGTGAGCTTGCCACAGGGCCCAGAGGGCGATGATGGCGCCGACGGCCATGATGATCGCGCCGTGCCCCACCTCGGCCATAATCTCCCCGGCAAAGAACGCCAAGAGGCCACCATTGAGCACCCAGACACCAATCGCGGCCAGTCGGGGCATCGCCCTGCCGCTTGCAAAGTTGGATTGAATGGCA
>JBFJXT010000182.1:0-4569 GCA_041623015.1 Thermoplasmatota archaeon
GCCACCCTCGGCCGTTCGTGGACGACCGCCCCACCGTTGAGCAGTACTTCATGGACATGACCCACTTGGTCAAGTCCCGTGGCACCTGCCCCCGTCGCCAAGTGGGCGCCTTGATTGTCAAGGACAAGCGCGTCCTCACCACGGGTTACAATGGAGCCCCGCGCAATTTCCCCCACCCATGCGACTCAGGGTGCCTGCGCGAGGAATTGGATATCCCCCGAGGCATGATGGCCGATGTGTGCCCGTGCCTGCACGCAGAGCAGAACGCCATCCTGCAAGCCGCCACCACCGGCGTCAGCATCGAAGGCGCCGAGATTTACTGCACCACACAGCCCTGCACCCAATGCAGTCGCATGATTGCCAACTGCGGCATCACCCGCGTGGTGTTTGAGGAAGAATACCCAGACCCCATGAGCATCGGCTTACTCGTCACCGCCGGCGTGGAGTTGTTCATGTGGGACCGAGACACCAACGCGGCAAGACCCTACGGCAAGTCCAATACCTTCGAGGAGGCCCAGGACGCCATGCGCCGCAAGTGGCGCGAAGAGGGCCCGCCGGCCGTTGGCAAACCTCGCATCAAAGTGGACCCCAAGGACCTCAAAGCGGACACCAAGCCCAGCACCGCCTCCGCTCCGCCACCCGCCAGCGACGTTGCCGCCGAGGATGGCATTCGAGACCTTGCCGGAGACCCTTCAGCGGCCGAAGTGATTCGACGCATGGCCGCCGAGCGCGTGCGCCGAGATCAAGAAAGAACGGCAGCCAGCACCAACGGCACCAATTAGCCAAACCAAGCCCGGGAAAGCCGGGGTGCGGACTTAGGCGCCGATGTGATCCAGGAGCCGGGCGACACGAGTCTTGAACAAGTCCAAATCGCCATCGTTGACCACCATTTCGTCCGCCATGGCGATGGTGCGCGCGATGCCCCAGTTCAATTCACGAGAATCTCGGTCCTTGTGGGCTGCAATGTCCACCGGGTCATCGTCACGGGCGCGGCGAGTCAATCGAGCGTGGCGTTCGTCGGGATCTGTGTGGATGGCGACCAAGACGAAGTCTTCGCCCAGTTCTTGGCGGAATGTCTCCACTTCGTGATTGCTGCGAATGCCATCAATCAAGACCACTTCCTGGCCCTCGGCTGATTCGCGCACACGCTTGGCAGTCCTCTGGGCCCAGACGTCATCCCCGTGAATGTGGCGCATTTCATTCGCCACTCGACCCACGTGATTGGATTCGCGGGGGAGGCCTTGGCGCTCCACCTCCTCCCAAATCAGATCACCCATGCGGACCACGGGATACCCTCGGCCTTGGGCGACTGCCACTGCTTCAGACTTGCCGCTACCTGGCATTCCAGTGATGCCCACTACGCGCACAAGGCCGCCAGCCACCGGGCCTTGAAAAGGGGGCCGTGGGGGAGTGTTCAGCAAGGTGGTCCGTAGCGGAAGCAATCGTTGACGTGATCGAAGAAAATCTCATTGAAGGTTTCCACGCAATCACCTGGAGGCGTCTGCAATGATCCAATGCAATCTCCTGCATCCACGGCGTGTTCCACGATGGTTCCGGCGCTGGAAGCTGGGGCGATCAGCAAGGCGATGCTTGCTAGAGCGACGAGGGCGTAAATCCGCATGGGCCTGAAGCCGCCGATGGCTGGTTAATGATAATTCGGGATTTCCGATGGAGAACGGCGGAATACGCCCCTCGCCCAGAATTATTGCATCCCAAAGGAAATCGGCTTGGCACCCTTGCCGGGGAGGCGAACCTTGTCCAGTTCTGGAGGCACGCCAACGATGCTGTAACCAGCATCCACGTACAGGGTTTGGCCAGTCACACCGCTTCCGAGGTCACTGAGTAAAAACAGGGCGCTGCCGGCCACGTCCGATTGTGAGACGTTGCGCTTGAGGGGCGCTGAGTGAGCCATCCAGTCGAGGATGTTGTCGAAGCCCGGAACGCCACTGGCGGCGAGGGTGCGAATGGGGCCGGCGCTGATGGCGTTGACACGGATGCCTTTGGGACCCATGCAGACGGCCAATTCGCGCGTCAATTCTTGCAGAGCCGCCTTTGCGGTGCCCATGACGCGGTATCCAGGAACGACGCGATCGGCGCCGAGGTACGTGAGGCAGAGGACGCTGCCGTCTTCGTTCATGTTGGGCTCGGCGAATCGACACAAACGAACGAGGCTGTACGCGGAGACATCGAGGGCGGTGGCGAAGTCTTCGCTGGTGGTGTTGATGAGTTCGTCTTGGAGGGCCGTGGCGGGAGCAAAGCCGATGCAGTGTACCATCATGTCGAACTTGCCGGGGGCTTGTTCGAAGAAGCTGCGCACGGAGTCTTCTTGGGAGACGTCGCATTCGAACCAGCCTTCAATCCAGGGCGTGTCCTTGAAGAGGCCCATGACGCGGCTTAGGAACCGCTTCTGGTAGCCCATGGTCACTTTGACGCCGTGGCGCGCCAGTTCTTGGGCGATTCCCCAGGCGATGCTGGTGTCACTGGCAACACCGAACACGAGCGCGCGCTTTCCTTCCAAGTCGAAGGCCATAGCGCCGCTCACTGGTTGGCCGACTTGAACGTTTCCAACCTAGGTTGACCTGTTCAGGTTTGATGGATACGCTTGGTGGTTGATTGTGTTACCTGGGTGAATGCACGGCGCCCCATCAAGACAGGGCAAATTGTCGCCTCTGCTCAATCCTCCTCGGAGGCATTCACCTAACCCCCACGTTTCTAGTGAAGTGGGTAACGCCTCCCGGGGTTTTTGGTTCCGGACGGTTCACCGAATTCGTCCTCTATAGGACAGAGTGAATCCATGAAAACAACAACCCTTCTCGCCCTCGCTGCCCTGCTGATGCTTCCCATCGTGAGCGCCGGCCCACCCCCCGTGGAAGAACCCCAGTGTTACTCCATTTACCGCCCCATCACCTCGGAGCCCGTGGCCATCACCTTGGTCAATTCCTGCACAGTCGAAATTGAGGCCACAACGGGCCAACAAGGCTGCCAAGAGCGCTACATCTCCCAAGATCTTGGCACCGTCCGCTTTGAGAGCCGCGATTCCTGCACGTACACGGTTCGTGCCGGTGCCAAGGCCCCCGCCCTGGGCGCCAGCACCACCCCACCCCCGTGCATGGATGTCTACAACGAATGGAACCTCGGCATCGTCACCGTCTACCAATACAGCAGTTGCTCCTACGATGTGAAGTTCAACGACGAACTCCTGCAATCCAAGGACGGCGGCGCCCCTCCCTGCATGTACCGCTACGCCACCTACGGCGACCCCAACACCGTGTACGTGGTCAGCCGCAGCACCTGCCAATACGAACTGTACCTCTTTGGCGAACCGGCCCTCGGCCGCATGGCCACTCCAGGCATGGAAGCACCCTCCTGCTACGACATTTACAATGAATGGAACCTCGTTGTGGTCACCGTCTACCAGTACAGCAGTTGCTCCTACGACGTGAAATTCAACGAAATTGATTTCGTTGCCGCCCAGGACAGCAGCAACCCGCCGCCATGCATGGACCGCTACGCCACCTACGGCGACCCCAACACCGTGTACGTCGTCAGCCGCAGCACCTGCCAATATGAAGTGTTCGTCTTCGGCGAACCACTCCTGCAATCCACCGATGGCGGCCCCGATCAGATGTGCATGCAGTACTACTACGACCAAGACAATGGCCTCACCCGCCTCCAAATGGTCAACTCGTGCGAGGCCCACTTCTGGGTCGCTGGCGAACAATTGTTCTAAGCGCGGCTCAGACGCCAACCCCGTGAACTTTCCACCCCCCTCCTTTTCCCACCTTGAACCAAACCCCGATTCTTCAGGCGGTTTGGCATTTCTCATGGGTTTGCTATGTTAGATATCCAAGCAAAAATTCAATTCCCTCGACGCTCATCCGTGCAGCATGCACACTTTGCTCATCATAGCAAGCCTTGCATTGCTTGCCACAGCAACCCCGCTCGTTGCCGCCGATGTGACCGTTGATCAAGACATCCCACCCGGAAGCAACCCCCAATGTGACGGAACCATCGGCTACTCGAAAGGACCCGTGGATGTTTGGTACGGAAGCGGCGACGATTCGCTTGGCCAATGCCACTTCCATTTGTTCATCGATACCTGATTTGATTCCGATTCCAATCACCTCGATACCCAAAAACAGGACCTTCTCCACTCATCCCCACAAAGGCTTGAACATTCACCCTTAGATTGCCCAGTATGCGTTCTATGCTAATTTTTGCATGCCTCGCGCTTCTGGTGGCCTCCGTTCCGCCAGCCGCCGCAGATGTAACTGTAGACCATGAGTTTGACTCCATGGGTTGCCGAGGCACCAATGGCGTCTACGGGCCTTGGGGAGAAGCGTGGTTCGGAAGCGGCAGCACCTACGCCAGCTCATCCTGCCGACTTTTCATCGTCGTCTACACCTAATCCAGCACACGCCTGGATAACCAACTGAGCCCCTTGGCACTTGCGGGCTCCCGCTCATCGTTTTCTCCCTTGTAACCGGCTTTTTCACTAAACGCCGACGCGCAGAGGCCGTTTTTTTGCAGCACACACACGCCGCACCGAGGCCGGCGCGCCACACAGAC
>JBFJXT010000183.1:0-4560 GCA_041623015.1 Thermoplasmatota archaeon
AGAATTGGTCTGGTAGACATCGGCGCCACCTGGCTCACTGAGCATGGCGATGGCCGGCGCCCACGATACTTGGGCGCTGCCTATTCGATTGTCTTGTTCTGGAACGCGGGCCTGAAACAAACCGTAGGCTTGCTCAAAAGCGAGCCACGAGGTATCGTCCGCCAGGTCCCTAGCGCCAAGGGCACTGGCTTGAGACATAGCCAATGAAGAGTACGTGCTGTTTGCATCGCTGCCCCATAACACCGCCAGCGAAGAATATGCATCAAAGATGGTCGCACCATATGTAGTTGGGTCGTTACCATCTCGCGCCTCGATATCATAACCGAGAACATCATGATAATCCAAAGTCCATGAGCTGGCCTGTGAAATCATGGCGTCGCTGGAAAAATCAGATCTTCCACCCTGGTCAATCAAAATGCCCATGCCGCCACGAGCAGACCCTTGGGTAGCTGCAATAGCAAATCCCCCGGCATTTGTGATGCCCAATTCGGGCCTATTGTCGTCGTGGTCCTGAGTAATGCCCTCGGTGTGGCTTGTGAACGAATCGTCTCCTTGCCCGAACGATGCGAGAATTCCTACGCCAGCCCAGGAGCCTCCTTGAGTGACGCCAAAGGCTGTTGCGATGGGGAGCTTGGTGTTCTCGCCCACTTCAATGGCTTCTGACTCGATGGAGCTATCGAATGTATTTGCGGAGTTCCAGGTGGCCAAGATGCCGACGCCGGCAAACAGGCCTGCTCCTTGGGTCGCGCCATAGCTGAGTGCTTCAGCTGTTGTGTCTGAGCCTGCAGATTGCCGTGCTGTGGCCTGTGTGTATCCGGTGCTCGTGAACGAATTTTCTCCCCCGAGGTCAGCTAGAATGCTGATGCCGAGGATGGCACCACCTAGGCTTGGAAACGCGCCGGCCCTGAATGTGCTCTGGAGAAGCGAAGGGCTAATGTCCGGCGTCATGGCCGGTGCATACGTATCATTGCCTCCCAAGTCTAGGGAAACTTTGACCAGGGTCAGCCGAGGAAGTGGGGCGTTGTTGTGGCCGAAATTTCCGCGTTCCTGGATGGGCAACACACCGCCGAAGTTCTCAGCCGAGTAAGTGTCATTGCCCGACAAATCAATGAGGAACTGTACATCCTCCGTGACCACCGAATCGCCGTCCCCCAAAATCATCAATCCGGGCAAGTGGAAGGGTTGGACGGGGCCGGGGGAATTCGGAGGAATTTCACGCTGGGTGGGGATGCGGACGAGCTTGCCTTCCGTATCGCCTTGCAAAATGGTTCCAGCATTATCGTCGGCGTCAGTGCTGTCCATCCCAAGGTTATTCTCTACGGCATCGGGCGTTCCATCGCCCGTTCCTTCGTCACTGTCGACGGGGCCGGTTGGGTGATTACTCGTGGGGATGCTCACGGAGGGCAAGGCTTGGGTCGCTTCGACCACTTGTTCGATGGCGCGGGTCAGCATATTTGATGCTTGCAAGGTGGTTTCAAAATCCACTTGCTTCAACAGTCGCATCACTTCAGCTTCCAAGGCAAGCCAGCCGGTTTGGCCGGTGCGCTGGGACCATGCACCTATCGCTTCATTGTCGAGGCCAATGAGGGCCATTTCTTCTGGTGAAAGGGCGGACACCGCTTGGGCTTGAAGGCGCTCAGCTTCCATGAATGTGAGTAACAATTGTGCCATGGTGTGGTCTTGATCAGGGCTCAATTCGAATTCGGCCACAGATGCGTCAAAGTCGGGGCGCTCTGATGCAGGCACCTCTCGGGTGTCTGCGTATTGCTCAAGGGCGTCTGCAAGTGTGGTGGCAGCTGGGAGGGGCAATTCGCGAATGGGTGCCCAGAGTCCAAGTGCTTCTGTGATGGACTCGGGTGCGGCGGGGGTGGCGCCGGGATCATAAGGAGAAAGTGCTGTTTTGAGCGCCTCTGACGGGAGCCAATCGCCGGCATTGATGGACGCCGATTTCTCGCCGTTTAAGCCTGCAAGATCTGTCGGTGCCGGTCCCCCGATGCAGCCCGAGAAAATCGTAGTCATCATGGCTAAGCCCATGATGAGGCGAACGCGATCAAGACTACAACGTGTCATGGTACCACACCACATGCCCATGTCTAGAAGACACGATGGCAGTGCGAATTGATTGGTTGGACGACCAAACGGCTTGTCACCAAGTCATTACTCACTAGCTGCTTGATTTCACGCAGAGCTTATGTTGTGAGTACGGACTCGGCTCGGCCACGTTACCGGCTAGTTCGGTAACTGGTGTGGTTGCAATGCCTGAGACGATTCTGACTCCGCGGCCGGCAAATGGCCTGACGAACAACGGTTTAGACGCCATGGTGGCGAATGTACGCAATACGAGTCATCGCCTCCTAAACGAGGTGAGCAAAGTCATCGTTGGAAAGAAGGACGTCATGCGCCTCGTCATGGTGGACATTTTGGCTCAGGGCAACATTTTGTTCGAGGATTTTCCCGGACTTGCAAAAACGGTCATGGCGAACACCTTCGCCCTAGCCAGCGGCTGCAAATTCAACCGCATCCAGTTCACGCCCGACGTGTTGCCTAGCGACATCACGGGCAGCTACGTCTTTGACCAAAACAAGGCCGAGTTCAAATTCCGTGAAGGCCCCGTCTTCACCAATTTCCTGCTTGGTGACGAAATCAACCGCGCCCCACCAAAGACCCAATCTGCCATGCTTGAAGCGATGCAAGAACGCCAAGTTTCGGTAGAAGGCACCACCCACAAAATGGATGCGCCGTTCATCGTGATGGCGACCCAAAACCCCGTGGAGCAAGAAGGAACCTACCCCTTGCCCGAAGCACAAATGGATCGATTCCTCATGCGGCTTAGCGTTGGATACCCCAGCACCGAAGACGAAGCCGAAATCGCCCGCCGCCGCATCAGCCGTGGCAAAGACGAATTCGATGTTCAGCAAGTGACCAGCGCACAAGAACTTCTGCGCATGCAAGATACGTGCGAGAAAATCCACGTGGACAGCTCCATTCTCATCTACATTGCGCGCATCATCACCGCCACTCGAGAGCACCCGGACACACACGTGGGAAGCAGCCCCCGTGGCACTCTGGGTCTCGTGAAGGCCGCTCGTGCCAGCGCCGCCCTGAACGGTCGCACATACGTGAGCCCCGACGACGTTCGAGGCCTCGCAGCGCCCGTGTTGGCGCACCGAATTATTCTCACACCCGATGCGCGGTTTGAAGGCCGAACTGGCGCAGATGTCATCAACCAAATCATCAAGCGCATCAAGGCCCCGACGGTGTGAACGTGGCGAGTTCTCAGTCGCAAGGAATGCGGATTCATCCGCGCACGCTCGCCGTTCTTGCCGTCGTCATGGCAGGCATAGTCGTCGCAGCTTCCATCGTAGTTGCTCTTCGAGTGGACTCCTTGGAAGCCGCCGGCGCCACTGCTCCGGGCAATGCGGAAGGGTTTGCCAGTCTCGATGCCAATTCACGCGTGGATTCGGACCTGGATGGCTTGGCGGACGCCACGGAAAACTACGTCACCGGAACCGATCCGGCAAATTGGACCAGCAACGGCGATCCGATTCCAGACGGTTGGCTTGCCAGAGCCGGCCACGATCCGCTTCGACTGGGCGCTGCATACCAACCGGCCGCCGCGCCGCCCGCTTCTGCCATCCCTGCAGCTTGGGGTGCGGATGGTGTCAAGAGATTGACGCCGAGCCTGTGGCAAGTCTATTCCTTTGAACGCCCCAGCGACTGGGACGAAGCCACCATGGGGCCATGGGAAAATGGCCTCGATCCAAAAGACTGGGACCAAAATGACGATGGTATTCCCGACGGCTACCTCCTGCGACACGGCCTCAGTCCCCTTTCTCAGCTCGCCGACCAAGTGATTGGCAGCCTCACGGTTCGAAATGCCTTCAAGCACGCAACGGACCCCGTGGCGCTCGACACAGATGGCGATGGCCTTTCGGATGCCGTCGAAATTAGTGGCGGCCCATTGCCTAGCGGCATCACCTTCAAGCCATCCGACCCAACGCGTTACGACAGCAGCGGCACCGGCGTGTGCGACGGCTACTACGCGCACCATGGCATCGACCCACGAGATGGGAAAACCGCGCGAACAGACCCCGACCTTGACGGCGCAACGTCCGCCGAAGAGGCATTGTGGAGCATCGAAAACCTCGGCGCCTCCGCCTGTACAGGTGGCGGGCTCGATCCGTATGGTGCTACCAGCGGCAGCTCTCAAATTCCCGATGGATGGCTCATTCATTACGGCCTCAATCCATTTACCGAAAACCTCGACAGCACCATCACGCAGAGTGCAGCCACAGACCCCCGGCCCGACCCCGATGTGGGCGCGGGTGCATATGACTTGACAGTGCTTGGCGAATACAACGCCAATCGCCCGCCAAACTGGATTGAAGCAGAATCTGGCCCCTGGTGGGGAGGCACGGACCCGACCCAATTAGACACGGACAACGATGGCATCGGAGATGCCTGGGAGTTGCGCGGCTACAGTGTCTCCGTGACCACAGATGTTGGCGGGGCCGATCCGACCACCCAACACGTCAAACCCAATCCAAGCCGAGCGGATAC
>JBFJXT010000184.1:0-4546 GCA_041623015.1 Thermoplasmatota archaeon
CAGCCTTCGTAGAGGCCCGCGTCGGTGCGAACCCCTTCCATTTGGGGTTGGCGAAGGTGCGCCACGGCGCCGGGGCTTGGCCGGAAGTCGTTGTGGGGGTCCTCGGCGTTGATGCGGCACTCGAAGGCGTGGCCGCGCAAGTGAATGTCATCTTGTACGAATGTCAGGCGTTGGCCGGCAGCGATGCGAATTTGCCATTGCACGAGGTCCACGCCGGTGACGAGTTCAGTGACCGGGTGTTCCACTTGCAGTCGGGTGTTCATCTCGTTGAAGTAGAAGAATCCGTCTTCGTACAGGAATTCCAGGGTGCCGGCGTTGCTGTATCCAACGTGCTTGGCGAGGGCCACTGCCTTTTGGCCGATCGCTTCCCGGTCTTCGGGGCTCAAGGCGGGGCTGGGGGCTTCTTCCACCAGTTTTTGGTGGCGCCTTTGGATGCTGCACTCGCGCTCGTAGAGGTGGACCACGTTGCCGTGTTCGTCGCCGAGCACTTGCACTTCGATGTGGCGGGGGCGTTCAATGAATTTCTCCATGAACACATCCGGGACACCGAAGGCGCTGGCGGCTTGTTGGGTGGCGGAGTCGAATTCGGCTTTGATCGCCTTGGCGGAGCGCACGATGCGCATGCCGATGCCGCCGCCGCCTGCGCTGGCCTTGAGCATCACAGGGTAGCCGATCTTGGCGGCTTCCGTGGCGGCTTCTTCGCCATCCTTGAGCGCCTTGGTGCCGGGCGCGACGGGAACACCAGCGGCCACTGCGTTGGCGCGGGCGTTGACTTTGTCGCCCATTTTTTCCATCGCTTCGGGGCTTGGGCCAATCCACTTGAGGCCAGCGTCGCGGACCTTGCGGGCAAATTCGGCGTTCTCGCTCAGGAATCCGTACCCTGGGTGGATTGCTTCGGCGCCGGTCTGGGCCGCTGCGTCTAGGATGCGATCTTGGCGCAGGTAAGACTCGGCGCTGGGCGCTGGGCCGATGTGAATGGCTTCGTCTGCGAGTCGCACGTGGAGCGCCTTGGCATCGGCGTCGCTGTATACAGCAACGGTGCGAACACCGAGGGCGCGGCAGGCGCGAATGACGCGGACGGCAATCTCGCCGCGGTTGGCTATGAGGACCTTCCCGAACACCTAGTTGGGGCACTGGTGGCGGCGTATAAGCGCCTGTGGTCCTGGTTCGCCAGTTGGGCTTGGTTTGCCTAGGCTTTCTTGCGGCGCAGGGCGTCTTCGATGAGCTTGATGCGGTGCTTGGGCGCCTTCAAGACGTGGTGCAGCGCTTCGCCTAGATCATCCACGAGGACGATTTCGATGCGGCCTCGGTATCGGTGCTCCAGCAAGATGTCGTCTTCATTGGCGCGAGGCAAGACGGCGGTGGTGTATCCCACATCGCTGGCGGCTTCGATCATCTGGGTGACGCCTTCCACGTGGCGCAGGCGGCCACTGACGGCGAGGCTGCCGATGACCACGGTATCTTGGCGCACGGGCAGATCTTCGAGGCTGCTGATGCAGGCGATGGCGCAGGCGGCTCCGAGGCTGTCCACGGTGGCGCCTTCTTGCTGAAGGAGGCTTTGCACGTGGATGTCGATGCCGGCCATGTCGTGGCCGCGTAGGCGTTTGACCATGGCGCTGACGTTGTCTCGAAGGGTTGCGCCGCGTTCTAGGCCGCCGCCCATGAACAAGCCGCCGCGGTGGCGGTCGCTGCTGATGGTGGCGTCTGATTCCACGGGCACGACGAGGCCAGCCGGTTCGCCGGTTTCGCCCGTTCCTAGGAAGCTTGCGCCGGTGGCGGTGCCGACGATGGCGCCAGCGGTGTCCATCGCTTCGCGGGCGGTGGTCACTTCGATGCCTCGGCGGGTCACTTGGTACTCAAGGCTCATGCTCATGTGCTTAGCGCGCAGAACATCGTCCACGGTGGTGTGGGTGTGGCCTGCGTCGTGGGCCAAGTCGCCGGCGGTGCGTACCAAGCCGCCCAATTCACGAAGGCGAAGGGTGAGTTTTCCGCTGTGTCCGCTGCGGCGTTGGGCTTCGCGAATGATTTCGGCCACGGCGGCCGGTTCAAAGTGCGGGATGGTTCCGTCGCGGCGCACTTCTTGGGCTACGAATCGCACGAGTTTGTGGCGATTTTCGTCGGTGTCTTCCATGACGGCGCGCACGTATACTTCGTATCCATAGCCACGAATGCGGCTGCGCAAAGCAGGGTGGAGACCCACGTGTTCTCCTTGGGCTCCGGGGTCGATGACGTCCATGTTGCCGGCGGCCACGAGGATGAAGTCGCAGGGCACGGCGGAGGTGCGGGCCATGGCGCCGGAGCTGTTTTCGGCCTTGCCGGTGATGCTGTATTTCTTGTCCTGGAGGGCCGTCAGGAGGGCCTGTTGGCTTGCCAGACGCAGGACGTTGATTTCGTCAATGAACAAGACGCCCTTGTGGGCCTTGTGAATGGCGCCGCCTTCCACCCGTTCATGGGTGGGGGTTTCGAGGCCACCGGATTGGTACGGGTCGTGGCGGATGTCGCCAAACAAGGATCCTGCGCCGCTGCCGGTGGCATCCACGAAGGGGGCCGGGACGGCGTGTTCGGGGCGTTCAATGAGCAAATTGGGCACGAGGCGTGCGGCCTTCTTGCGGCCGTTTTTGCTCACCATGAAGTAGAAAATTGCAATGAGCAAGAACAAGCCAGCAACCATGAGTCCCTGGAAGGGATCAGAAGAGGTGGCAAGGAAGCCAATGCCGACGCCAAGCAATGCAAGGGCGATGAGGACATCGAGGACGATGCCGGACCAGGCGGCGCGGCGGGCCTTGACGCCACTGAGTCCGAGGGCCTTGCGGCCACGGCCACCCTTCATGATGCGCACACCGGGGCGGTTCTCGTCACTTGGATTGGCGTACACCAATACGTCTTCCAAGTGGCGCTCGGGCAAGATTTGCGCCATCGCCTTGGCAATCATCGATTTGCCGGTGCCGGGGTCTCCGAGCAGGAGCAAGTGTCGTCCTTGCCGGGCGGCCTTTCGAGCCACTTCTACGGCTTCGTCTTGACCAATCACTTCGTCCATGAGGAGCTTTGGCAGCGCCACTCGGTCAGTGGTGGGGACATTTTGGCGTTCTACCCAGCGGTGTGGGTCAGAATCGGACAGTCCCTTGGCGGGTTGCTTGGGTCGCTTGGATGCGCTGGGCATGACAATCACTTAGCCTTCGTCGCGAGGGCGACAATTTGTTGGCGTTTCTGGCGCACCAGCATTCCGAGGCCGGCTGCTCCGGCGATTCCTGCGGCCGACGTGAGGCCGAGGGGGACGCCAGCGGGAGGTGCTAGGCTTGCCGGAATGGCAGGTGGAGGTGAGAATAATGGAGGGGAGAAGACCGTAGCGCAAGTGCTGCCGCCACTGGAGGAGCCACTGAAAGCGCCGTATTGGACAACCCCGTGGTCGCCGTAAACGAAGTAGATGAATGGCTCGGCGGTTTCGGGGTGAATCCACATGCTCATGCCATCCTTGAGGTCGTCAAAGGCGCCGGTGAAGTTGTTCACGATGCCTTCTTGGAACGGGTGGCGGACTTGGCCCACTTGCAAGTCGTAAATCATCAGGGGATTGGAGACGCAGTTCTGGAACTTGGCCAGGACTTTGCCGTATTCGATGAAGTCGTTGGGACCAACCACTTGGTCGCCATTGGGGCTCACACTGGGTTGGCCGAGGCTGTTGTTGCCCCGTTCCGCGTAGCTGAGGAATAGAGACGCCGTGTCGTCGGTGAGCACCATGGAACTGACACGGGCCGAAACCACGGAGTCGTACCAGTAGCCGTGCAGGCCGGTGCCAATTTGTGCGGGGGGCGCATCCCAGTGGCGTCCGTACCAGCCCCAACTGAGGCGCACTTGAATCGATTCATGAGGCGGGCCATCGCCCATGGGGCGCACGGAGGTAATCGCCATGCGGCCTTCCTTGTTCATGGCCAGCATCGGTTCGCCGCCAATCATCCGAGGCACAGTGCTCGTGAGTTCGGTTTCGCCGGTCACGGGGTCGATGGCCCAGATGTCAGTTTCACCAATCTTGGCACCTGCACGGCCGTCGTATCCAGCATCCACCACGCACGCCACGAAGGCGCGGCCATTGAATGCCACAACATCGCTGGTTTCTCGGCAGGGGCCGATGAGCTGGTTGTCGCCGAGGTGATCCCATTCTGTTTCGGTGCCAACCCGAGTCCAAGCGGCATCAATCCAACTGCTCTTGCCGGTGCTGCTGTTGGTGTAATCGTAAGCCCGTTCATGCCAGACGGCCATCACAACGTCGAAGCTGGGGTCATCCGTGTAATTGGCTGGGCGGCCATCGGCACGCTCTCCAATGTCTTCATCACTGGCGGGGGCGGCGGTGCCGTTGAACGGGTCGGCGTCTTCGCGGGTTTCGTTGCGAAGCCGGTCGTATTCTTCCTGAGTCTCAATTTGGGTGCGCGGTGTTACCAAGACGAGGTTCACTTCATCGATGGCGTTGCCGGGGGCGCGGTTGCGGACCTTGGTCCCGAAGTGGCTGATGCCATCTTCGAGGTCATTGTCATGGTACAACTGGAAATGGAAG
>JBFJXT010000185.1:0-4533 GCA_041623015.1 Thermoplasmatota archaeon
CATTGGGAGCGGTCCAATCGGTCAAGGTGTTGTTGGACGCCAGTCAAGCGAATCACGAAGACGACGAATTGCTTGCCACCTTAAGCGGGGGTTGCAGTGGTGCCACACCCAGCCCTCCATCTGTCCCTCTTGGCTCCAATCTTCAAACCCAATCCATCTCCCTCAATTGTGGCTCCTCGTGGACGTGGGCCGACATCACCGCTTTGCAAGTTCGATTGGAGTCCAAGGCAAACGGGGGCGTCCTCGGCGTGGGCGCCACGGACGGAACCTGGAGCGTGCACCATGTACGCCTTGAAGTGACCTACAGCAATGATTCACCAACCGCCGAAGCAGGCAGCGACCAATCAGTCATCGAGGGCGCCAATGTGGTGCTTCAGCCAGGCGGCGTGGATCCAGAAGGCAGCGCGCTTGCATACACCTGGACCCAATTGACCGGCCCCACGGTGAGCATTTCCGGGCCAAATCCAACGTTCCCGGCGCCGATGCTGAGCACCAATGCACCCGCGGAACTGACATTCCAATTGGAAACAAGAGATGATCACAATTTGGCCGGAACGGACACCGTCCGCATCACAGTCACCAACCAAAATCAACCACCCGTCGCCCACGCCGGCGGCGACCAACAAGTCACGGCAGGTACGGCAGTGGCACTGGATGGAAGCGGCTCGTCGGACCCAGATTCAGACACGCTCACCTACTCATGGAGCCAAACCAGTGGCCCCGTTGTTTCTCTGTCATCCGCAACCAGTGCTTCTCCGAGCTTCACCCCTAGTGATACAGGCACATTCACCTTCCAGTTGACGGTCCTCGATGGCTACGGCGGCAGTCACAGCGACAGCGTATCCGTGGGTGCCACAGGGACACCCACAAGCAACACTGGAACATCCACTCCAACCCCGCCAGTATCGTCTCCGACGCCGGCACCTTCCCCAACTCCGGCACCCGCGCCTGCGCCGGCACCTACCCCTACATCCACCCCAACACCAACCACAACACCAGAAGAGCCGGCTGCAAGCAATGCCACCCTTGACACCTCCCAGGTCGACCCCGCACTCAGTGCCACAGACGGCAGTGGCGAAAATGGAACGACCATCCCCGAATCGCAAGAAAGCGGTGCGAACCAACAATCCGCCAGCGCCAATCCGAGCAAATCCAATTCTCAGCGCAGCGTCGGTCGAATTGTCACGGCCCCCGGGCCCATGGGACAACCCGGCGGCTGGTTTCTGCTTGGAGGCGCCACGTTACTCATTGGCGGCGTCACCACCGGCACGCTCATCCACCGAAAACGCCGCCGCGGCCCCCGCCTCTTGGCTGCCGGCACTGTACCTGCATCGCAACCCACGCTCAACACAATCCTCGTTCCAGAAGAACCCCGCTCCGAACCTGAATCAAACGAGCCCAGCCCACCGCGGCCCCCGCCCAACCAAGCCGATGAATCCCCCCCTGAAGCCACCGTACCCACCAACACGCCGGAGGAATCCCCCGGCAGTCGCCAACGCCCCAGCATTGTCCTTGGAGACCTTGGACAGGAGCTGCGAAATCAAGAACTGCTTCAATTCTTGAACAACGCTAGCCACGATCTGGCAAGCCCCCTCACCCCCATTCGTCTGCAACTGTCCATGCTCACGGAATTCCACGGCGACAACCTGGATGAAAAACAGCGCCGCGCATTGGCCGTGGTGACGCGCAACGTGGATCAGATGGGCTTGCTCATTACCGACCTGAAGGACGCCGCGAGGCTACAAGCTGGCCACATGGAACTCTACCCTGAGCCCATGAATTTATCCGCGCTGGCACGAGATGCCGCAGAGACCTTCGAGCCTGCCTGCGTCGAGAAAGGCGTCAAACTCCGCTTCGACGCCGACCCACTTGAGGCCACCGTACTTGGCGACTCAGGGCGACTCAATCAAGTCCTATACAACCTCATCAACAACGCCCTGAAATTTACAGACACCGAGGGCACCGTGCACGTGGCCGTGCGCGAATCCGACAACCAGTTCATTGTCGCCGTCCGAGACACCGGCATCGGCATGACTCCTGAAGATGCCGCGAAACTGTTCCAGCCGTTTAGCCAAGCACACCAAGCGGCGCAAAAGAAGAAAGGCAGCGGCCTTGGCTTGTACATCAGCAAAGGCATCATCGAAGGCCACCACGGAGACATCTGGTGCGAAAGTGAGGGCCCAGGCAAAGGCAGCGTGTTTGCCTTCCTCTTGCCTGCCGCGCCCCCAACCAAGCCATCCACGACACCCGCAGAGCCCACGGATGCAGCCGAATAACAACGCCTCGTCAGACCCTTGCCGACGGCCATGGGCTCCTTGATGGAAGGCAAAGCGCCAAGTTCACGCGTTGAAGTCAATGCCTCATGCAGGCGGCCATTGAAACCAAGGGCTTGGTCAAAACCTTCGGGAAAACCCGAGCCCTCGATGGCATCGATTTGCGCATTGAACGCGGCTCCGTCTACGGCCTATTGGGACCTAATGGTGCGGGAAAAACCACCATCATCCGCGCTCTCGCCACTCTTCTGAAACCAGACGAAGGCACTGCCACGGTCCTTGGTCATGACGTTCGAACCGAAGGGCACCTGGTTCGGCAAAAGATTAGCCTCACGGGCCAATTTGCAAGTGTTGACGAAGAATTGACCGGCCGCGAGAACCTGATTCTGATCGGCAGCCTCCTGGGACTCAGCCGAAAGGATGCTCGAGGCCGCGCCGATGAACTGCTTCAAGCGTTCGGCCTTCATGACGCCGGGCTGCGCCTCGTCAACACCTATTCTGGCGGCATGCGCCGACGCCTGGACATCGCGGCCAGTCTCGTCATCACCCCGGAAATCTTGTTCCTCGACGAACCGACCACCGGCCTTGATCCTCGTAGCCGGAACCAAGTCTGGGACATCATTCGCGCCATCGCCGCCACCGGCACCACCGTGCTGCTCACCACTCAGTACCTAGAGGAAGCCGACCGGCTCGCGGACCGACTCGCAGTCATTGACCAAGGCCGCGTCATCGCCGAAGGCACCAGTCACGAACTCAAAGCAAGTGTGGGCTCCAATGCCCTCCACGTGCGTCTGCGACACCGAAAAGACATCGAGCAAGCTCATGAGATTCTCACGGCCCGCCTCAAGGTGCCGGTGACGCAAGGTGACGGGGAATTGACGGCAAACGTGACTCCATCCAAAGTGGGCACCGCCATGAACGATTTGCGCCGCGCCGACATTGAAGTGGCAGAATATTCCCTAGGTGCTCCGAGTCTCGATGATGTGTTCTTTGCACTCACTGGCAAAGCCACCGCCGCGGAGGTTGAAGCATGAGCCAAGACGCCGTGGGGGACGTGGGATCCGTGCTTCGACTGGGCACAGCACCAAAGCCTGCGGGATTGTTTACGTCCGTTCGCACCCACGGATGGCGCGCCCTGCTCAAAATCAAGCACGTGCCGTTCCAATTGTTCGATGTGACCGTGATGCCCATCATGTTCACGTTGCTGTTCACGTACGTCTTCGGCGGCGCCATCGACGGAACGCCCAAGCAATACATCCAGTACCTCGCCCCTGGCATCATCGTTCAGACGGTGGTTTTCATCACGGTCTACACGGGCGTCGGGCTCAATTCTGATATCAAAAAGGGCCTCCACGACCGGTTCCGCAGCCTACCCAATTGGCAACCCAGCCCGATCCTTGGCGCCCTTGCGGGGGACTTGTTCCGGTTCACCATGGCATCCCTGGTGGTCTTGGCAGTGGCGATGATTATTGGCTTCCGACCCAATGCCGGACCCCTTGGCGTCATCGCAGCCATCGGCCTTGTGTTGGTGTTCTGTCTCAGCCTCGCATGGATTTGGATTATCGTCGGCATGACGGCAAAGACGCCTGAATCCGTCATGACCACGAGCTTCATTTTCCTGATGCCGTTGACGTTTGCAAGTGACATCTTCGTGCGCCTCGATACCATGCCCGATTGGCTTCAATTGATCGTTGGCAACAACCCCGTTAGTCATCTAGCGGCCGCAGCCAGAGGCCTCATGCAAGGCACGCCCGCCGGCGAAGACGTACTGTGGGTGCTTGCTGCAAGCGGCGTCATCACACTGGTCTTTGCGCCCATTGCGATGCTCATGTACCGAAAGGAACGGTGAGGATAGCTTAGCAAATTTGGTTTTAGGAGCCACTCCAACCGGGAATCTCACTGGCTTGCCGAATCCAATCTGCAAGCTGTGTCTCGTCAAATTCTCCTTCCTTGAGGTTGATCCAACGCGCCTCCTTGGCCGTGCCTCCAGGCGGCGGGGGATTCAAGGAAGTGCCTCGAAAGAACGTCACTTTGACGAAGTTCGTAAACACGTGATACCCCATGAACCAGCCTTGCCCAGGAACACCGTAGTAGGGTGAGTTCCAACGGACGGCCTTCGACACACCAGGAACAAGTCGCTCGGCCAATGCGTCCAGTTGCGCGCATGTTGCTTGCCTCCAATCGGACAGGGCCGCGATGTATGCCTGCACCGGTGCGTCTCCATCGCCCTTGGCAATCTGAGGGTTTCCGCCAGACAAGA
>JBFJXT010000186.1:0-4515 GCA_041623015.1 Thermoplasmatota archaeon
CATTCCTGCGCCGCTTCGCCCACACCTTGGAAACCGCGAACGCATCGAGGCACGATCCTAATGTTCAAGCGAAAGCCCAAACCCCGCGCCCCCGGCAGTGACATCGCCAGCCGAGCCCTCGGCAAGGTGCAAGAAGAAAGCCAAGCCCGTGAGGAAGCCAACGCTCGCTTCGAAATTGGACAAATGGCCGAAGACGCAGGAGATGAACCGGCAGCGATCCCAGAATACCTGGCCAGCGTTGCCGCCTGGGAAGCATACCACCAAGCCACCGGCCACGAAGTGCCCCCGGAACCTTACGCGCGATTGGGCGTGCTCCTTCGACGCGCCAAGGACATTGACGCAGAAATTGCGGTGCTAGAAGGCTACATGGCCCACGCGGGACGCGACCCCGATGCCAGACTTCAGGATCGCTTGCGCCGTGCCTACGAAATTGGCGGCCGCGAGCCCTTAGACTAGGCCTCCTTTGCGCCATGGATTGGGTTTTTTCCATGATTATTGAGCGCAAGCGCCCTGAAAATGTGCAATGAATTGCCAATGATTGAGAATTGGCGCTATGTTTTCATGACACACATTGGCCTAGAATTATCCATAATGGTGTGCTTTTGGGCCCATTGTAACCAAATTAACACATCATAATCGGCCCAAAACAACATAATCAGGTGGGTAACGCTCCGAAATTACCAACTAAGAGCGCTAAAACCTGCCAATCAACCTTTTATTGTCCCCGGAAAGTTGCGAATTTGTCTCCAAGTGAGACAAGGTGAACCAATGAAGACCGCAATTATCGTGGGCCTACTACTGGCCGTGACCTCATTCCCCGGAACCGTTGCTGAAGAAAGCCCAGAAACGCTCATTCAACGCAACATGGACTGGCTCATTGAACAAGTTGGAGACGCATACTATCCTGACGAAATCTCCAGCACCTCCGTTGGCGAAATGCGCCTCGAAGACGCCATGCGCATGGCCGCAGAATTCTACGCCGTCCGCAGCATCGACCTCCCGTCCGTGGAGATCCCCGTCATCGCAGGCCAAGGCGACTTCCCGCTTGCCGGCTACGGTGTCATCCTCGAACTCGGCGCAGGCGGCGGCACCCTCCCCGGACGCTGCAGCACCCACACCAGTGAACTGAACCTCATCAGCGGCGCCATTCCCCCGGCCACCGTGTTCAGCAAGAACGGCTACGGCAGCACCAGCATGAGCACCTTCACGCAGCTCGACCTTGCCATCGGCACCGACCCGTTGCTGTTGACCCTCGACATCGTCACCAACTGGAACGCCGACATCATCTACGGCCCTAACTACGACAACTTCTGCTTCGACTTCCAGTTCTGCTTCTGGGGCTTCTGCTTCTGGATTGCCCTGAACGCAGCCGCCTTCGAAGGTGTCGCGCACTACGACCTCGTCGGTCTGTAAGCAGCCCAGCTGATTCCTTACCCCCTTTCCCCAACCCTTTGGAGTGCCCTGCACTCACCGTCGACGTCGAACCGGATTCATCACCAAATGAACCACATAGGACGCCGCAGCCATCACGGAAACCAGCGTCCAGATCAACTTGGACCACTGAAACACCACGGCCACTTTTGCAAGACCCAAGGACCCAGAAGGGTGCTGCGCAAGGAGGCCCAGGAACGCCAGGTTTTCCACGCCATCAGACACCCACGCCAAGGCAGGCGCGAGCAAAAGAAGCGAGGGAAATGCCCGCCAGCGGCGAGACACCCAAGCCAAGAGGCCCGTCATCCAAAGGGCTTGAAGCAACGGATAGACAAAGTCGGCGACCAAGAACGCGCGATAATCGGCGCGGCCTTCTTGCCCCATGGCATCGATGGCATCCAAGTGGTCTTGGCCCGAATCGCCAAACCGCTCGTCAAGAATGCCGCCGTGGTCTTGCATTTGGCCATAGGGCCCAATAGTGAAGAACCAGACATTGAACGCCATGGCGACCGCCAACATCAACAAGACACGGCGACCGGTGGCGATGCGTTGGAGGCTCTGGACCCATGCCATGCGGGTGCAGACCGGACCGCAGGGAAGACCGTTTCAATCCACGGCGGATGCGAAAAGGCTGCCCGCAACCCTGTAAATTCGACGATCTATCCAACCGTCCCACCGAAAAGGGCATATATCCAGAAGTTGGGGTCTAACCTATCATGCGACTGAGTGCCCTCCTCTTGGCCTTCCTGCTGCTTGCCGCACCCGTGGCTGCACAGGCGGACGCCAACCAAACGCTTGAGGACCTGGAGCAAACCGCAGACGGCCAATCCAGTGGCTTGCTTGATCTCGTTGGCGACGCCGCCCAAGGTGTCGGAGACGCGGCCCAAGCAACCGGCGACGGCCTCAGTTCCGCAGCCAGTTCCGTGGGTGGCGCCCTGCTCGCCACCGTCCAATTCATTGGAAGCGTCGCACTTGCAGGTGTCCAAGGCATCGCTCAAGCCGGTGCCGGCGTCAGTGCTGCCCTCGTGGCCGCCCTCATGGGCCTCGGTGTCGCAGCCGGTTGGCTTGGTGGCGCCCTCACAAGCGCCATCGCATGGACCGGTAGCGGTGTTGGATTCCTCGCTGCCGCCGGCTTCAACGGCCTCGGATTTGCCTTCGGCGCCTACTTTGACCTCGTTGGCAACATGCGCCCCGCCATGATGTCGCCCGCTGCCTTTGCCACCGTCACCTCTGTTGGTGCCGCTGGCAGTGCAGGTGCTGGCGGCTGGGCGGGATTCCAAGCCCTCCGCAAGTGGGGCATCCTGGCCAGTGGCGCCGGCGCCATCGGTGGATTCACCCGCATCAGCAACGACGATTTGCTTGAGCACCCCATGCGCGCGCAGATCTTCGATGTTATCCAGCAACACCCCGGCATCCACGCCAGCCACCTGGCTCGCGAGATGGATGTGGGCTGGGGCACCATCACCCACCACTTGGACAAACTCCAGAAGGCACGCATCGTTACCACTCGAAAAGTGAACAACCAGAAGTGCTTCTTCGAAATGGGCGGCAACATCAGCCGCCAAGACATGGAAATCGCCAGCGCCCTCAAGGGCGACACCGCCAGCAACATCGCGTCGTTCGTGCAAAGTCACCCCATGAGCAGCCAGAAAACCATGGCCGAAGCCCTAGGAATCAGCCCCGCCTTGGCCAGCTTCCATGTCAAGAAGCTCACCAACCTTGGTGTGTTGGAGAAGGTGCGCCACGGCAAGGAAACCCTGCTCACCACCAGCGATGGCTTGCGCCGCGTCATGATGAGTGGAGACCCCCTCATCGCCCAGCAACTCCAGGACAGCGGCTTTGAGTTTAGTTCCTAATCTGCCCTTGAACCCCTCACCCTTCTCTGCTCAAATTGCGTTGGACCATAGCTCCTAAATTAACTCATTTGTTTAGCTATTGGCTCTCTGATATGAACATGCATAGGGCGATGTTTGGTTATTGCATCCATCAGGGCTATTAACGAAGAGAAATTATTGGACCTATGCGCTCTTGGCTGCTCTTAATTTTAATCACGTCCGCCCCGTTGGCCCAGGCCCAAATACTCTCGATCACCGAAGTGGAGTCCAAGAACCTGCTTCGCCCCGGACTCCCCACGAACCTCTTGATCACACTTGCATACCACTGCAACAATAACATCCAACACAACCCAGAAGGATACGACTTGGAAGTGACCCTGACGGACATTTCCGAAGGACTCTCCATTACCGGAGAGCTGTCGCAATTCTTCGAAATGGACTCGTGCATCGAGAGCGAAAAAGCGTTGCAGACTGAATTTGAAGTGACGGCGGCATCAAACGTACCTGCCAATTCAACACTGAACGCAACCCTCGACTTCAAAGTATATCCCAGGAGCAGCATCATTGAACTGACTCCAACCTCCAACACGGTAGAAGTGCGCCTGCCCTACTCAACCCCGCCCGCCGAGGAAGTCTCGCTAGGAGCAAAAGAACCTGCACCCGATACAGCTGTAGAAGCTCCTGGACCCGCCGTCTCCCTCATCGCCCTGGGCTCCCTAGCACTGGCCGCCGTTCGTCGCAAAGATTCCCGCTAAAGCCCTGACAAACCGATCGCCAACCCGGAGAAGGGGCACCAGACCAAACCCGCTGGCGTGCCAACCCTGAAACGTTGCCCCGCCTCGGCGGCCCCGTGGCATTGGCTGTCCTGCTCTCCGGTGACCCCACGACGTTTCCTCGTGCCGAAGCGGAAGCGATGCTGAAGCCAGAGCAATGGATTGGCGACCGCGTCGCCTTGTGCCCCGAATCGGATGAACCCGCCGCGCGGCGTCTTGCATACGGCCGCATGATTGGTACTTACTGGGGCGACGCCGAGGACACCCCCGAAGGTCATGCCCGCCTCGTGGACCTCGTTCGAAAACAGGCCCCCGGAAAGGGCAAGGCCGCCGTGCAGACCTACCGCACCGGCGAGCAAAAGTCCCCCAATTCCCAGAAAGTGGAGCGGCAACTGGGCGGCGCCCTCTCAGACGCCGGCCATCCAATTCACTTGCAGCACCCAGAATTCCTGGTGTTTGGCTGGTTCCACGCCGGC
>JBFJXT010000187.1:0-4489 GCA_041623015.1 Thermoplasmatota archaeon
ACCCAAGCATACCTTGGCCAATATCCATGCCACCGAGGAGTTCGTGGTGCACGTCACGCCCACATCCATGGCCAAGACCATGGTGCAAAGCGCGGCTCCATTCGAGGAAGGCGTCAGTGAAGTGGACGAATTGGGGCTCAATTTGGCCCCAAGCAAAGCGGTAGCAACGCCGCGCCTTGCGGATGTGCCGGTGGCCATGGAATGCCGTCTCGTGGAAACGCGCCGATTTGGTGACCGGTCTCCGGTTACGGTGGTGTTTGGCGAAGTGGTGCACTTTCACGCCGAGGACGACGTTCTCGACGAACTGGGCAATGTTTTGGCAGAAAAAGTGGACTTCTTGGCCCGGCTGGGCGGCCACCAATACATCACCGCAAAGGATCCGTTTGAAGTGCCCCCGCACCGCCTCAAGTAGCGCTCATTGCTTCGAGATGCGTCTAACAAAGGCTATCACCTAGTTCACGAGTGGACCGACGATGCGCACGGCTGCGTTCGTCCTTGTGGCGGCACTCCTGTTGACTAGCTTCTCGGTTCACGCGGGACACACCACGACCCCGACGACCCAATCTGGTGACGATGTGACGCTCGTGGCCCACGATTGCAATGGCGAGAGCCCCGCTCACGATTTGACCGCTGCATATGCAGGAAGCGGCGTGCGCACCATTGACCACGACAACAACGCGGCCACGGCGGATGTAGCAACCAAATTGGTGATCCTCCAAGTGGTGTTCAGCATAGCGCCCGCCACTGCAGTTCCAGAATCTGCACGCCTCATCACGGGCTTTGAAGCAGACGGCATCCATGCCCACAAGACCGTGGTGCAATCTGAGGACAATTGGGAAACCATCACTGTGCTCAGTTCCGCCACGGACGCCCGATCCACCAGTGCCCCGGTGCACTCCGCCTTGCTTGCAGCGTCAAGCACCAGCCAGGACCCGCCTCAGGGCACCCCCCTTGGCAAGTCTTACGTGGCCGTTGAGCTGGGCTACCGCCCGCACCAAGTGTTTGCCCCCGGCGCCGACACCGCACGGGCACCCCTTGTGATGGCCAAGTTCCTCAGCACCACGGAAGTGACAGACAGTGGCACCACGGCGAACCAAGACACCATGGGCGGTTCAGCGACCTGCACAGGCAAGGTCCTACTGAGCAAAACGTTCACTGCCGTAGGCCCCACTGCCACGATCACCGCCACCCCACCCCTAACGGATCGGCTGGCCGATAGCCAAGTGACATTCACCACCGACATCACCCCGGGTGATGGAAATCCGTCCCTGGCCGGTTACACCTACGAGTGGACCTTTGTCAACGATGATGACACCCAAACTTCTGCGGCTGCCGAGCCCACCATGCATTTCACGAAGCTTGGCGATGTGGATGTCACGCTCGTCTTGACCGATGACCTCGGTTCGAGCACCACCATCGCCGCTCAAGCGGCCGTGACCGTTGAGTCCGTGGCACCATTTGCAGCCTTCACGGTCTCTCCGCTTGCACCCACCGCTGGCCAAGAGATTACGTTCTCCGACAGTTCTGAAGACCCCGACGGCGACGCCATCGTCGCTTGGAACTGGGATTTCAATAACGACGGCGTTTCGGACAAGGACACCTCCACGGCCACCCACGCATTCAATGACCCGGGAACGTACAAAGTTCGATTGACCGTGACGGACGAAACTGGCAAATCATCCACTCGAGAATTGCGCATTTCGGTCTGCACGGAAGCCAACAAGGCCAACAACGCTTGCGCCCTACCAAACTCTGGTCCTCTGGCCGACTTTTCGGCTGAGCCCCTTGTAATCAAGCAAGGCGAAAGCATCCAATTTACTGACAAATCCAGTGACTCGGATGGCACCGTGAATGCCTGGTCGTGGAACTTTGGAGACGGCACTGCAAGTGACGAGCAAAATCCGCTGCATGTTTTCGACATGCTTGGCACCTTCCACGTCAAACTCACGGTAACGGACGATGGCGGCCTCCAAGGCTCCCGTGCCAAGGCCGTTCGCGTGCTCATCAAGGAACCCGATGAAATGGGCCCGCAGGACTTCCCTGAGCCCCCCATTGCGGCATTCACCTTCTCACCCGAGAACCCGACCGTTGGAAAGTCCATCAGTTTCTCCGACGCAACCGCAAGCGAGTCCACGCTCAGCCAGTGGACGTGGTTCTTTGGCGATGGCTCCCCCGCTCAAACCGGCAAGACCGTGCGCCACACATTCGAGGAGTCGGGCAACTTCCGCGTTCGCATGACAGTGGTGGATGAATTTGGCGCCACGGACTCGACGGAACAACTCATCCAAGTGAGCTCCGGCGAATCGGACGACAACGACGCTCCCGGCATTCCGCTCGTGCTGCTGCTTGGCGCATTGGCCCTTGCTGGCCTCGCCGCCCGCCGCCGAAACTAGGCACCCCAACGAGTCCAGGGGCAGACCCCGGATTCAAGTGGGCAGCGCCGCACCCTCTAGCGGCTGCTGGTAAGCTCCAGGGACTTGAGCGCATGCCCAGGGCCAGTTTCTTGGATGTGGTCAATATGGACGGCCACCACATGGTGTTGATCCCGTTCAAATCGAAGCACCCCTGCCACGCTGCGGCCTTCTGGTGGACACTCTGCCAGGATTTGCTCCCCATTGAGCGTCAGCACCCGAACCACGGGATTCCCCGACCGGTACTCTGCTTCGATGCCGTCACGGACCGCTTCGATGCCTTCCCCTAAGACCTCGCCATCTCGAACACAACGAGTCAGCGGGACGCATCCGGTCAACAAGGTATCCAAATCGTGGCCGTTGAATGCCCTTGCTTGCATTGCGACCCAGTCGTCGCCATCGAACATACTTCACATTGGACCTTGTCCCTTCTAAATCCCACCGGACCCGGCAATGGACAACGGAGGTTTTGGCGTGCACGTCCTCCGGCGGAGCCGCATCCCGAAAGAATTGCGCACCCAATCGGGTGTGTCTCGGTCCTGATTCGCCCAATCAGAGAAAGAAAAGAAGTGGGTCCGGCCGAATTCGAATCGGCGATCTTCGCCATGTCAAGGCGACGTCATAACCAGCTAGACCACGGACCCGTGGTGTTTGATTGGGGCGAATGCTTGACTCCATGCTCGCACGTGACGAGCTTTGAGCCACAAATTGGCCCGCCAAAACGAGCCAATGTGTCTCCGTTTCCGGGGACGAAGCCGGCCACTCAGGTCCCTGATATAACCGGTGCGGTCAGCGCTCGCCTCGCAAAAGCTCCAATGTGGGCGCCGAGGGGTGCTCGATCAAGTTGGCCCACTCGGATTCCACGATGAAGAATTTGCCATGGAGGCCGGGACCTCGTGCAACAAGACCCGCTTCATCCATGTCATGCAGAATTTTGCGCACCACTTTTCGACTCTTTCCTACCAAGGTGCAGAGTTCCTGAATGCCGCGTTCATTTCTGCGCAGGAACCCAAGAATTGCCACAGGTGCTTCTCCTTGCAACGCCGCCAATTGACGCAATTGGCTGCCGGGAATGTCTGGAGGGAACAGCAGCAGTTCCCGGCCATCCCTAAAGGGCCGCAGCTCGCCGCGGCGCGACAGGCTCTGAATGTGATGGCTCATGGTCCCCCATGAGTGCCCAAGCTTTCGTGCTAGGTCACTCTTGTTGACACCGGGGTTTTTTCGCACCGCCTCAACGATGCGTCGGCGGGTTTCGCGGCCATTTCTGGCCCCAGCCAAGAAGATCAAACGTATCCCTCCCCTGGATCGGTGACGCCTTTGGAGAGGAAATCCAGGGTGGCATGCCGTTTGATTTCCATGATGAATGCCGGTTCGGCGCGTATGCACTTTTGAATGTGCGCGCGGGCTTCATCAAATCGGGTTTGCGCCGCTCGGATGCGGGCCAGCAAATAATCCATCGTTGGACCGGTCGGCCTGCTTCGTTTTCGTGAGTTGAACAGATGCCGCTCTGCATCTTCCGGACCCTTCTTTTCGAGCAGGGCGATGCAGTACATGAGGCTGGCTCGGGAGCCGAAGCGGCGGGAATTCAGGAGTGCGGGTGCTCGATCCAGTACGAAGGCATAGAGTCCCAAATCGTAGGCGTCCTCCAATTTTCGGATGCGAATCAGAGGCACAACATTCAGAGCGATGAGCAAAAACATGCCCACCACGAGGCTGGTTCCAAAGACCCAGGCGCGCCACGGGGAGCCCGATTCTGCGCTGCCTGGAATGGCGGGCCCCACATTGCCCTCCGTCTTGACGGCAGTGGACGGTGCTGGATCGGCGCCGGCACCGGTTCTGTCTGGCGGGGGCGCGTCGCCCGGGGGTTCAGACTGCAAGGGCTCAGGCACATCTTCGGGTGGCGGCGGGATGAAGACGCCGATGCTTGCAAGCAATTGATCGGGCTCGGGGGCGTAGAAATGGAGGGATTTTTGGCCACGGAATGTCAAGGTGCCCGTTTCTTCCAGACTCCCATCGAGTGTGAGGACTCCATCGACGGACCCTCTGGTTTCCTCGACTGAGTAGGCGGCGCCATTTTC
>JBFJXT010000188.1:0-4466 GCA_041623015.1 Thermoplasmatota archaeon
GACACCGTGGCGGCCGTGCTGGCCGGATTCTAGGCTCGCCCTGGGGAATGAAATAACCAGGAACATACAAATCTCTCCAAACCAAGGTGGGGGTGGATGTCGGGCTCCTTGGAATCGTCTCCTGCCTCGCCTGTGGATCGCTACGATGCCGTTGCCAGTGGCTACGATGCGGGGGCGGATTCCCTTCGCCAGCAACTCCTGGATGACTTGACGTGGCGGGCCATTGAACCGTATCTGCCTCCGGCTGGAGGGCACATCTTGGATGCGGGCGCGGGAACGGGCCGGGCAGCCCTTCGGTTTTTGCAGCAGGGCTACTCGGTGACTTTGCTTGATCCAAGCGAAGGCATGCTTGAGGTGGCCAAGGCGTCCATTGCCTCCAAATTTCCTGAACTGCCGCACGGCCGCGTTTCGTATGTAGTGGGTGGCATTGACGACCTAGCGTTGCCCGAAGCATCCGTTGACATGGTGTTTAGCGACGGCGATCCCTTGTCTTACTGCGTGGATGACTTGCAAGGGGCCGCAGCTCGATTGATGCGTGTTCTTCGGCAGGGGGGCGGGTTTTACGTCTCCTGTGATAACCGTTGGATTCACGCTGCGGGACTCCTTAGCCAGGGGCGCTTCGAGGAAGCCCTTGTGTGTGGCGAGTCGGGCCAGAGCGAAGATCCCTATGGCAACCCGGTCCACGCTTTTACTCCTCAATCCTTGCAAGCCCTGTTCGAAGGAGCAGGAGCCAAGGTGGTGGTCAGTGGCGGGAAGGGAATCTTATGCAATTTCATGACCGATGAGATGCTGGCAACGCTGGCATCCAATGAGACGCAAAAGTCTCGATTCTGGGGCCTGGAGCAGGCAGCGGCACAGGATCCCAGTTTGGTTGGGGCGTCGGCGGCGCTGCATGTGATGGGTCGGCGCGGAGGCAGCGCATGAGCCAAACTGGTCATCGGTACGCTCTCGGCCCTGACTTGTTGGTTTCAGGGGGCGAGGCGGCCCATTTTGTCACGGACTTAGAATCGGGCGATGTGTTTGAGCTCAACAGCACCGCCCATGGGATTTTGCAGGAAGTCAAAACCGGTGCCACCGTGCAGGCTATGTGCGAATCTTTGGCAAGGCAGTATCCAGAAGTGGACCGGGCCGAGCTTGAAGCTGACCTCTTCGATGTGCTTGACGACTTGGTTCGCAGGGGAATCTTAGCGGACGCCGGGGACTAAGCGGTTAGACGTACAGCGTCGCCTTGGGGCCGGTTGGGGTGCGTTGGCTGAATTGATCCATGAGATCTTTTTCGGATTCAAACCACAGCAGTCGGCCGTTTCCGCGTTCCATGCGAATGCGCCCGTCGCGCTCTAGGGCTTCCAATGCGCGAACCACTTCGAGGCCGCCAAGGTCGGTGTGGGCACGAATCCGTTCGTAGTCCAGGGCGCCTTCTTCGCTCAGTGCCGTGAGAATGCGGGTTTTGGGGTCACGTGATCGTCGCATGGACCTTGTGCAACGGTGCGGTGCGCTTCAAGGTTCCCCATCTATCTTCTCGGTTAAATTTTGGAGGGATGCGGCATTTTTGCCCGATTTTCTCCTGTTGAGGTGCCTTCTTGGGGCTGTGGGGTGGCTTGTGAGGCTGCCTGTTCCTTCGGCCGGTTTGTTTCCGGTGAATCCATGCAGCCATTCTGAATATGTTCAGTTTGGAAATGAACATGTTCATGTATATCTTGGGCCGATGCAGATATCCATGGCCCCAAAGCCAGACGACGAGACGGACACAGACCGTTTGATCCAGATGATGTACTGGTGAACAAACGGGCCGATTTCCGCCGCTTCACCACCTCCATCATCTCAACCTCCTCGACCAAGGACGTGCATGGACGATGAAACGCTCGTCACCGTGCGTCAACTGCAAACCATGTACCACTAGGGCCCCATCGATACTGGCCTGAGGGGACTCCAGACAACGCCACGGCTCTGGCGCCTTCGCTCTCAGGTGTGCAATGGCGGAGCTGCTGCGGGGGTTTAGACGGTCAACTTGGCCTTGGCCAAGGTGTCATCCATCACGCGAGCAAGCTTCTCGATACCCACTTCGATGTTGTCGTCGGTGGCATGGGTGAAGTTCAAGCGCATGGTGTTGAAGCCCTGCTTGTCGTCCGGGAAGAACGGCTTGCCGGGGACATAAGCCACATTTTGCTTGATGGTCTCTTGCAGCATCTCCACGGTGTTGATGCCTTGAGGCATCTCGGCCCAGGTGAACATGCCACCCTGGTTGCGGGTCCATTGGACGCCTTCCGTTGGGAAGTGGCGGTCCATGGCGCCCAGCATCACGTCGCGCTTGCCCTTGTAGAGCTCAATGATCTTAGGCAAGTGCTGTTCGATGACGCCAGTGGACAGCATGTCCGCAGCGATGAATTGGGTGAATGCGTTGGTGCACAAGTCGATGCTCTGCTTGCTGACCACCATCTTGCGAACCAACTCTTCGGGGCCCGCAGTCCAAGCCAATCGGAAGCCAGGCACCAGGATTTTGCTGAACGTTCCAAGGTACAAGACGCGGCCTTCGCCCTTGTCCATCTTGTGCATGGTGGGCACAGCGTCGCCGTCAAAGCGCAAGCGGCCGTAGGGGTCGTCCTCAACGATCAACAAGTCGTGCTCGTGGGCCAACTCTAGGATGCGTCGGCGGCGGGACTCGGGAATGCAGGTGCCGCTGGGGTTTTGGAACGTGGGCACCGCGTACAGGAACTTGGGTCGAACGCCCTTCTTGGCCAGGTCCGTGAGCACTTCGTCGAGGTGTTCAGGAATCAAGCCATCTTGGTCGCTGTTGACGCCAGCGTACTTGGCGCCGTAGAAATTGAAAGCCTGGAGCGCCCCGAGGTACGTGGGGTTGCTCGTGACGATCGTGTCGCCGGGGTTGATGAGCGTGCGGCCAAGCAAATCGAGGCCTTGCTGGCTGCCGTTGGTGATGAGCACATCGTCCGGGTTCACGTCCATGCCGTTGCTTTCGTGGAGGTATTCAGAGACTGAGTCACGAAGCTCAGTGATGCCCTCCGTGGTGCTGTATTGCATAGCCCGAGCGGGATTGTCGCGCAATACACGGTTTGCAGCCTCGGTCACTTCGGCAACGGGGAAACTCTGGGGGTTGGGCAGGCCACCGGCGAAGCTGATTACATCAGGCTTCTCCGTTAGCTTTAGCAATTCACGGATTTCGCTCGCCTTCATGGCGTTGGCGCGGTCGCTCCAGAGTTTCGTGAGGTCCATGGGCTATGGGCGGCTACCCGGGGACCCGGGAAAAGGGTTCGGCCGGGGGAAAAACGGGACCCTGCCTTGAACCATGGCGAGAACAATGGAATATGTTCAGGTCTCTTTCCAGAAATGGATGGCCTGCCCAGAGGTTGCTTAGTGCGCGGCTAGCTCCGTGATGGCACCATCAGGAGACGTCTGGGTCTACTGGGTGGGCCGTATCAGCGTCCAGGCGACCCACAGGATTCAGGGTCACAGACAGTAGGAATGCCGAGGCCAAAAGCGCCAGGAGGTTCTGCGCCAGGACGATGCCTTCGAGGCCGCCCACAAAGAGAGGCATCCGGGTGGCCATGAAGTACAATTGAACCGCGCACTGGGTCCAAAGGGCGCCCGCAAACAGCAGGAGGCCCAGGGTAAACCGGGTTGCCGCTTGTCGCATCATGCGGCCGTAGAGCACCAACAGCACCGACAGGAGAACCACGTTGATGCCGACGACGGCGAAGTTTGCCATCATGAGGATACCCATGATTCGTCATCCCTGCGCGGCGGTATTTCGGTCTTTCCCCAACTGGTCGGGGTCTTTGATGACTTTCGCGGTCACGGATTTGAACTCGGACAGGGCCGCGAGGAGGTTCTTGCTGGGTGAAAATTGACGGCCATAATCGGCGCCATCTTGCACCACGTAGACATGCTTGGACAAGACGCGAAGTTGGTACTCAACGGTCTTGTAGTCAAGGCCTAGGCGGCGGGACAATTCGTTGGTATTGTGAGGCCGATCCAGCAACAAGGACACGATGCGCACACGCGTTGCGCCCCCTCGGCTGCCGGCAAAAACGTACCAAAGAAGCCGGTCCACGTCATGGCTACTGGCGGTGGTGCGGAAAAGGACGGCGATGAGTGTTCTGAGTGAATGGTGGGGAATTTGAGAGGGGAAAGGGCTCGTTAAGCGCGGTTTGGGGGCCGATGTGCTCAGAGGTTGCTGGTGATGAAGCTGCTCAAGGCACCCACTTCAGCGTACACGCCGGGGTAGCCGGGTTCGGCGCAGCCATTGCCCCAGCTAACAACACCCACCAGGAGCTTGCTGCTGCCCTTGGAGACAATCAGAGGGCCACCGCTGTCGCCTTGGCACGAATCCTTGCCACCGTTGGGGTATCCAGCGCAAATTTCCACGGCAGCCTCGAAGCTGCTTCCGTAGCTGCTACGGCACGAACTGTCGCTGACAATCGGGACGTCCACTTCCAGCAAGTCGTTGCTGC
>JBFJXT010000189.1:0-4462 GCA_041623015.1 Thermoplasmatota archaeon
ATTTCTACCTTGTAGAAACCGGGACTCAGCCCCAACTGCACGTGGAGATCGAAGACGACCAAAACCAATGGCGCATCGAATCCACGTGGCCACCCGCTGACCTTCAATGGAGCGCCATCGGCATGGATGCCATGACCCAAACCCTGGGCACGGACACCCAAATTGATGGCGTAAACAACCCCGTTACTAGTGAATTCGTGGGCCCCAGTCAATTCATCACGTTCGACGTTGACCTCCCAGAAGGCACCAATGGCACCCGCATCAGTGGCCTGCCGCTGTTCCATGTCACCGTGACTCCCGAAGGTGCTGGTGGCATGGTGTACGCGGAACTGCGAGACAAGACGGACAACCGCCGCCTCGGGCACGCCATCATGGATCTGCGATACCACAACGGCGGCACAGAACCCACTCCCGTCATTCCCATGCAGCCCATCGTCGCGAAGATGGAGTTCTTCCCCTTCGACACGCTGCTTCCCGCGGATCATGAACTGGAATTGGTCATTGCTGCCGGCGGCCGCGACTACATGCCCAGCGTTGTCAGCAACCCCGTGACTATTCACGCCGATGCAACGAGCGTGCTCCACTTGCCCATCGTTGAGCGAGACACGAGCACCCTGTTCATGCCCCCGGGTTGGTAAAATCCCCTGCTCGCCGTCAATGGCCGCCACGCGAAGCTTCAAGAAAGCCCCGAACTCGCGAAGTCTGGGCCGATGCTAGAAGACGACCAGGTCAAGCGCATCCTTACGACCTACCACGAGTCAACCCAGAGCGACGAAGGTGCTCCTGTGCCGCTCATGATTCTGCATGGATTGCGCGAGGAAATCACCATCCGCCCTCACATCGAATTGCCCAGTGCCTACCACATGGCGCACTACGTGGACGAATTCGTCAGCGACCGCACTATCGCCATGACGGTCTGCGGCCGATTTTACAAACAAATTGGCGAATCGGTGTTCCAAGGAACCATCCTGTACCACATCGACCGCATCGGCAGCCACATGATTCGTGGCATCAACGCCGAAAACAGTCGCTACCACGTCCTGGACGATTCCCCGTACTGGAACAAGTTCCCTTACGAATTTGACGACGGGCCCACTCACCCTGACTTACCCATCGGCTTCCACCCCGGACCCGGCGTTGATCCTGAAGACTACAAAGTCGAGGACGACGAGTACGAGGAAGAAGACGAGGACTGAGCCCAACGCTCATCACCGAGGCCCAACTCGCCGGCTGCAAGCCCCATGCAGTTCCTGGTTCGCGCAGACGGCATCTCCAAGTCATACGGCTCAAGTCATATCCTGCGCGACGCCTCCTTCGCAATCAACCCCGGGGACAAAATTGCGCTTGTGGGGCCAAACGGTGCCGGCAAGACCACCTTGTTCAAGATCCTCGCTGGCCAACTGAAGGCGGACCTTGGTGAATTTGAAACCAAGCCCGATTTGCGCGTCAGTTACCTACCCCAAGTGCCCGACATTCCCCCAGAAACTCCGGTGGCAGAATTGCTGGCCGCGCCCACCGCGCGCGCCGATGCCATGGAAGCAGAAGTGGCAGCGCTGGAAGCCTGGATGGGAGAACCTGGCGCCTGGGATCAGCCCGATTCGCAAGACAAAATGAATCGGTACTCGGAGCTTCAAACACAGCTTGCCACGGAGAAGTCCAAGGGCGATGCCAGTGGAAATCCCCTGCTGAATCACCTGGGCCTGACGGAAGAAGTGCTGGACTCAAACTTTGGCGAGCTCAGTGGAGGCGAGCGCAGCAAAGTGCTCCTCTGCAAGGCGCTCTCGGCAGCAAAAGACACGGATGTCTTGCTGCTTGACGAGCCCACGAACCACATGGACATTCCCACCGTGGAGTTCATCGAAAACTACCTCCTAGACTTGGATGCCGCCGTTGTGGTGGCAGCCCACGACGAGTATCTGCTTGACAACGTGAGCAACCGCGTGTTCGAGGTTGACCACAAGCAGGTCTTCGAGTACACTGGCAATTACAGCAGCTACCAATCCCAACGCGCTGCCCTTGCCCAAGCGATGGCCGCCAAGAAGCGCCGAGACTTCAACGAAGTTCGACGCCAATTGGCGATCATTGACGAATTGAAGCGCCGCAACCGATTCGATTCACAAGTCAAGAGCCGCAAGACTAGGCTCTCCCAGCAACAACAAGGTGCGCCTGCCCCCGAGATTCCCACCAAACGCAAAGGCTTCCGACTCCTGTTTGAAACCGACCGCGTGGCCAAGGACGTGATGGACGTGGAGGGCCTCACCAAGGGCTTCGAAGGGCGCACCCTGTTCAAGGACGCCAACCTGGAAGTGGTCGGCGGCGACAAAATCGGCATCATCGGCCCCAATGGGTGCGGAAAATCCACCCTCATCAAGACCCTGATTGGCAAACTCAAGCCGGATGCTGGCGAAATCAAGCTCGGAAAGAACGTCCGCATTGGCTACTTTGATCAGCACCACGAAACCCTGGATCCGGAGCGGGAAATCATTGACGAAATCCGCAGCCTTCGCGACCCCCCGCCGCCAGACGAATGGAGCCGGGGCCTCCTGGGTCGCTTCCGATTCGTCGGCGATGATGTGTTCAAGAAAGTCAAGCACCTGAGCGGTGGCGAACGTGCTCGATTGGCCCTGGCGAAATTCATCGCAGACAAGCACAACTTGCTCGTGCTCGACGAACCCACGAACCACTTGGACATCGAAAGCCAGCGCGTCATCGCCGGCGCCCTACAAGAGTACGAAGGCACCATTCTCGTTGTGAGCCACGATCGTGCATTCCTCGATCGTGTCTGCACCAAGATCGCAGTCATCGCCCACCAACGGTTTGGATTATTCCAAGGCAACTTCAGTCAAGCCTACACCAGCAAGGCACTCACCAAGTTCGTCGGCAGCGGCGTTCAAGGGACCGTCAAAGTTGTCAAGGCGTTCAAGGACTGGGAAAAGGACCACAAGTACCACGCCGGAGACCGCATCCAAATCACCGGCATGGAGACCCAGAGCTTCAGGCGCATGCTGCGCCAAGCTGAAGCAAACGGTTGGATTGAATCCGAATAAGCGCAAAATCAGTCGGTGGCCCGTTGCATTCGGATGGAGCTACCCCGTCTAGGTCCGGGGAGAGCTTTCAACGCCGAAGGCCAACTTCAGGTCAACGCGGTACTCGGAGACTTTGCCCTCCTTGCAACGCACGGACCAGCTAAGCACCTCCACGCCGGAGATACCTCGCGTGGTGCGGCTGGCATCTTCGACGGCGTGCTTGACCGCATCCTCAAAACTCTTCGTGGACGACGCCACCAGTTCCACCACTTTCGCGGTGCGGTGGGCATGGATTGTAGGCGTTTCATGACTCGTAGATTCACTTCTCATCGGGTTCACCTACCCCCCAATGTGTGCCCACATGCCAAAACCGCGCCGACCCCGCCAGACGAGGCCAATGGCCAAACGGGACTGAAGACCCTAAAAAGGGGGCGGGGCTGGCCGGCTCGCCGCAAGGCGCAAACCACACATCCCGGCGTGGATGAGGCAGCCTCCCAGACCCCTCGTGGACAGGAGTTCATGCCCCATGCTCACTGGGATGCCGCACAGTCCCATCGTGTAGTGGTCAATCATACGGGCCTTTGGAGCCTGTGACCCCGGTTCGAATCCGGGTGGGACTACTTGAATCGGAATCCGCCCGCCCTCGTTCTTGTTGCGGGGGCGGGTGGGATTCTCCGGTTTCCTCGTTGCTTAGATTTCAATTTGAGAGAGAGTACTTTGGCGCCGCGGCTCGTCATAATCCTTTCACGCGCTTTGCCCCATCTTTGTCGGGTGGCCAAGCCGGACGCAGTGTCTCTTGAGTCTGCGGCTGACCTAATTGATGCCCGAATCAGGGACCTTGCCGATTGGCGCGGCGAAACACTGGGGCGCGTTCGGAAACTCATTATCGAAGTGGTTCCAGGCGTCGAGGTATCAGTGAAGTGACGCAAGCCTTCCAATCCACTGGGCGTATCCGTTTGGTCCAAAGCTGGAATCCTTTGCACGGGTGAGGCGCACAAGGACACGGTGAAGCTGACTTTTGCCAAATGAGCCGCTCTCGATGATCCGGGGGATTTGTTCGACGCAAGTTTGGATGGCAAAGTGAGACGGGCCACTGATCTGTTTGAAGGGGATCTGCTCGACGAGGTAGCATTCAAGGCGCTCATATTAGGCGCGGCGGCATTGAACGAGGCATAACCCGTGGCTCCGGTGTATCCGCCAGGGCCATATGCTGCGCGAACCAATTTGATGCGTGGATTCCAATCGCGCCCCCGCAGACTCAGGGGATGGGCCGCCGCTCTTGTCTGGCGGAAACCCTCAGATTGCCAAGGGCGATGGGGATGCGCCAGTTCAGGCGTACATTGCGGCCTTGTCCGATTGGAAGCAGGTAACGTGCGCGCAACTGGATGCATTGGCCGAGCGACTTGTTCCAGGTGTTTCCAGGGCCGTCCGCTGGA
>JBFJXT010000190.1:0-4448 GCA_041623015.1 Thermoplasmatota archaeon
TGCAAGCGTAACGGAATCTGTCTTCACGGTGCTCACAGCGTCAATGGTGCCAGCCCCTCCAGTGCCTGGGACAAACCGCCCGCCCGGCGCCACGTCTCGAATGTCATCGTCTGCGTAGCTGCTCCAGGTAAAGCCCTCCACAGTGTCGCCTGGCATGATGCCAAGTTGGCTGTTTGACACCCAAACTTGGAGGCTTCCAGCAATGGGGTTGGCGGGGTCTTCAGAGGGCTCGAGGGTGGATTCAGCCACTTTCATGTCACCGTCCCAGTCCAAGCCATCACTGGTGCTGAGTCGGAACGTGTGATCGCTGTTGCCGGCGGTGAATCCAAGATCCAAGTGGAGCGAGGATGCGATTTTTGCGGGTGAGAATCCGCCGTAGATGATCATGCGGAACATCAGTCCGCTCTCTTCGGCGTCTCGATCAAACGCTTCTCGGACGTAGAGATCTTGCAAGTCGAATCCGTCGATGTATGCGTAGCTGTCGTCCGTATCGTCAGCTAGGAGATGGATTTCGTTGTCCAAGGGATTTGGACTTGCGTGCCCCTGGGCAAGAGGTACGAAAAGAAGGGCAACCAATGCCAAGAGGCGTTTTGTCATATTTGGAACAGGCGCGAGGCATCCTCATAAGCCTTGTCGCTGCGTTATTCAATCGTACAGGTCGCCCCAAAGCGTCCCTAATCGATCCACCACATCTGGGGTCGGGTTGTGTCGCTCCAGCAATCGGCGCATCACGCCAGGATCCACTAAGAAGAACTCTTGATCTGTTTTTTCCACGACTCCCGCCGAGCGAAGGCGGTTGAGGTGGAAGGAGAGGGTCGACTTTCCAAGCCCTGTGGCAGCAGCCAAGTCTCCGTGTCGAAGGGGGCCTTGGTCCAATAGCGCCAGGACGATGCGCAATCGCTTGGGCTCTCGGACGGATGCAAGGGCTAGGCGCGGGAACCCTTCGTGGGCGGGAAACAACCGATGGGTGCCGTCGGCTTCAATGCGCTCGATGACTCCATTTTCAAGGAGTCCCGGAACATGATACTCGACGAGCGCCACGGACGTTTTGAGCTGCCTTGCCACTTCCCTCAAGTGCAGGCCTGGATAGCGCCGAATGAGGTGCAAAATTCTGGTCCGAGTATCGCCCGTTGCCATGTTACTTCAGGAGAGGCAAGACGAGTAGCGTGACGACACCGAGGTCAAATAGGCTGGAGACCAATTCGAGATGCTGGTGTTCAATGGCTTCTGTAAACAAGGCAAACGCCACCAAGAGGCCCTTCAATGCCAGCACCGCAAAGGCGGCCATGAGGTACCAGAGTTTTTTGTTGCCCGTGCGCGCAACGGCCCGGCTCGCGATGACCCCCAGGGCAATACTAATGGCTGCCACCAGGAGAATAACAATCATGGCGGCAATTTCGCTTGGGTGGGCCACGATGCGCCAGACGCCCACTGCCTTGAAGCCCTTGCGAACCCCATCGTTTCAAGCCACAACGCATAGGGCCAAATACCAAGCAATTTGTCAATCTTTGAACAATATGCGCCCGATTGCCCCTTTCGCCCTGGTTTGCCTCTTGCTGGCGGCGCCTCTTGCTGCCGCCCACGCAGCGCCGGCCCCTCGAGATTTTGAAACACGGCTGCTGCACGATTTCAACGACGATTCGGGCGTGGTGCTTGCGGGCAAGCATGGATTTGATACCATCGCACTAGATGTTCGGGAAGGCAGATCCCCCGTTGGTCAACCTGTCCTGATTCTGCGATTGCTTCTCAACGGCGGCTGTGACGCCAATCTTCCAAGCGAGTGCCCAACCCTCTCTGAAGTCGTTCAATTTACCACCAATGGCAGCCAACACGAATTGACATTCGAGACAGCCGACGGCGGAGCCACCTGGACCGGCGACGCCCTACACTATGTGGGCCCCATGGGCATCAACGACGGCGACCGCTTCGCCATCGAGGGCTGGTTTTCAATGTCCAGCATAGGCCTCACCACGGGCTCCGTTTTGACGGACTGGTTTGTGGCTGGTTTTTCCGGTGACGCTTCCGCAGATAACATGCCAGAGGGAATTGCTCCCGGCATTCCTGATGTGGCAGGCGGATCGTCCCAACTTGAATCCTACACAGTTGGCTCACCCGACATCTACGCAGATCTGACGAGCACAAACGAAACCGTCGTCGCGATGGCTGGCGAATCGGTGCGAATTCCCGTTGAGGCGCGTAACCTGCTTGGCATTGAGCAAGAGTTGTCGTTCCAAGTGCTGGGAAGCATCCCGGGCCGCGTGGAAATTGATGGCGCGGAGGCGCAAAACGTCAGCCTAGGCGCCATGTTCTCCAAATCCGTGGAGCTTGTGGTGGATGCGCCCAGCGTTGACACCCCGATTCTCTTGGTGGCAACTTCTCCGTTGGGCGGCTGGGCGTTTCTGCCTCTGAACATCGTTATTGAAAGTGCCACGATGATGCCACCAGAGCAGAACGAGACAATGCACCCGCCGTCTGATGATGGCCCGGACGAAGACACGAAAGACTCTCCGGGCATTGGACTCGTCGCCTTCCTTGTCACCGTAGCGATTGTTGGTGCCCTTCGCCGACGAATTAGGCAGTAAGCTCCAAGGCAGCCGCTTGAGCCGCAGTCATGACAGCCGCAACGTCCACACTCTCTACCATCCCCTCGGCCATCAACACTCGGCCTTGGACCACGGTAGCGGACACGTCGCGACCACTGGCGGCATAGACCAAATGGCTCACGGCATCGTGGCGAGGCACCAAGTGTGGGCGCCGGAAATCCACCATGCACAAATCGGCGGTTGCGCCCGCTTGAATGCGGCCAAGGTCGGGGCGCAGGAGGGCATCGGCGCCATCTCGCGTCGCCATGTCCAGCACATGTTGCGCCGGGAGCACGGTGGGATCCCAGCGGTGCTGTTTTTGCACGAGTGCTGCGAATTTCATGGACTCAAACAGGTCCGTGCCGTTGTTGCTGGCTGCTCCATCGGTCCCCAGTCCAACGTGGGCCCCGGCATCGTGTAGCTCAGGAATCGGGCAAACCCCGCCAGTGGCAAGTTTCAGGTTGCTCACGGGACAGTGTGCAACGCTGGCGCCGGCTGCTGCCATGTCCGTGACTTCTTGCTTGGTAATCCAGCCACAGTGCGCCAGGATTGCATTGGCGTCCAGGGCGCCGGTTTGTTTGAGCACCTCAACTGGCCGGGCGCCGTGCTTGTCCACCACGTCGTAAATCTCCGTACGCGTCTCCGAGCAGTGGGTGTGTAGCGGGACGTTGTACTGCTTGGCGATGCGAGCGGCATCTTCGTAGGTTTCGCGGTTGCAGGTGTACGTGCCGTGGGGACTAGGACAGTGCGTGATGAGATCGTCGTTGACGGTGGCTTTGATGCTTGCTTCAATTTCTGCAAGTTTCTTGTTGGCTTCCCCGTCTGGGGTTTGGCCCACGTCCACCATGCCTTCGCCACACCAGCCGCGAAGCCCTGCACCTCGGCAGCTATCCGCAATGACAGTGGCTTCCATGAAGTACATGTCCAGGTAACTGGTGACGCCCCCCGCAATCATCTCTAGGTGCCCAAGATCGGCGCCGGCCCGCATGGTATCTGCGGTGAGCTTTGCTTCAGCGGGCCAGATGCGTTCTTGCAGCCACGGCTCCAAGCGCATGTCGTCGCCATAGCCACGAAGCAAGCCCATCGGCACGTGCGTGTGTAAATTGATGAGTCCCGGAAGCACCACTTGTCCGGTGCCGTCAAGCTCGCGGTCTGCTTCGGGCGCCTTGCCACCCACCGAGACGATTTGGTGGTCCTCGACGTAGAGGTCCCCTTCGACGACACGACGCTCGTCGTCTTGGGTAATGATGGTGGTGTTGCGAATGGCGAGGCTGGCCACGAGGCGTCCGATTAGGAAGCGCCAGAAGGAGGCTTCGACTGAGCGTCATCCCGTGCGGCCGGAACGAGGAACCGCTGACCAAGCCACCACAACAGCGCGCCCACCATGATGGCTCCAGCAATGACGAGGCCCAGGGATTGCGGGCTGGTTGCCGTGGCGCCAATGTATGCATACACCACGGCGGCAGGAATTGCTCCGATCATGGCCGATGCCAGAAATTGGCCCATGGGCATTCTGTGGATGCCCGCCACCACGGCCACGGACTCTGCCAAAACAGGAACTGGGCGAGTCAAAAGCACAGCAAGGGGCCCCCATACCAACGGTTGACGATTGGGCATAATCCGCGCGCCACCACGCCCAAGGCCATAGGCTACGAGGGATGCACCGACGGTTCCAGCCCAGGCAACCAATGCCCCCAAGGGCGCACCAAGGATGTGCCCGGCCGCCACCATCACAACACTGGAGGGCACAGGCAACAGCGCATCGGCCACCAGAAGTAGAAACCCGAGCGCCACCGTCGGCGCCGGGGATCTGCCCCACCAGGACTCGGATAGGTACGGCACTTCGAGTGCCTCCACAAGGGCAAA
>JBFJXT010000191.1:0-4422 GCA_041623015.1 Thermoplasmatota archaeon
AATGGTCAAAGCCCTGGAAGAAATTGCCGGAAAAGAAACAACAGACCGGATCGACTGGAAACCCGACACCTTCATCCAAAGCATCGTGCTGACGTGGCCACCCCAGTTTGCTCCCAAACGGGCCCTGGAACTCGGATTCCAGCGGGATGAATCTATTCGGGAGGTTATTCTGGCATTCATTGAAGAAGAGTTGAGATGATATGATCTTGGGATATTGAGGATATTGAGATATTTTCGCCAGCATATGGCCAAATGATATTCTGCTACGAATAGAAAGAATCCGAGGTCAAAGGTCCCATCAGCCCAGTAAACTGCTCTCTACTCTGATCCCAAGCAAATTCCAAAAGCAGCACCGGAAGAGCAAACTGAAAAACTTCGCCAATCCGGCAATACCATCTCGCACTCGAATCTGGGCCCTTCTAATCCGCCCCAGCGCCCTTGACCTCAAATACCGGGCCAGAGTGGCCGCCGCATGGCCGTCAGCGCCGTCGTTGGGACCCAATGGGGAGACGAAGGCAAAGGCAAGATCGTTGATTACCTCGCGGAGCGCGCCAAGTACGTCGTGCGATTCCAGGGAGGCAACAACGCCGGACACACCATCGTCGTTGGCGAAGAGGTGTTCAAACTCCATTTGCTCCCGAGCGGATGCGTCAGTGGCAAAACTGGCGTCATCGGCAACGGCTGCGTGGTGGACCCCATGGTCCTGGTGGAAGAAGTGGAGCGCCTTCGCGCTCGCGGCGTGGAATTTGACCTCCACTTGAGCGACTGCTCCCACCTCATCATGCCCTACCACAAGCTCCTCGATGGCGCTGAAGAGGCGTTCCGCGGCGGCGACGCCGTCGGCACCACTGGCCGTGGCATCGGCCCCTGCTACCAAGACAAGGTAAGCCGCGCCGGCATCCGCGCCGGCGACTTGCTCCACCCCGAACGCCTTGCTGCTAAGGTAGAACAGAACGTGGCCGTCAAGCAAGCCATCCTGAAGGCCTACGGACGCCGCGACAAGCTCAACGCCGAAGACATGGTCAGCGACCTCATGAGTGCTGCCGAAGTGCTTCGCCCCTTCATCACCGACACCACCGCCCTCTTGCAGGAAGCGGCACACAACGGCGAAGGCATCCTCCTCGAAGGCGCCCAGGGCGTCATGTTGGACATCGATCACGGCACCTTCCCCTTCGTCACAAGCAGCAGTGTGAGCGGCGGCGGTATGTGCACCGGCAGTGGCCTCGCGCCCCGCGATGTGGGCGACGTGATTGGCGTCGTGAAGGCCTACACCACCCGCGTCGGCGCCGGACCGTTCCCCACGGAACTGTCCACTGACGAAGGCATCGGCGAACACCTGGCCCGCGTTGGCCACGAAGTGGGCACTACCACGGGACGCGCCCGCCGCTGCGGCTGGCTTGATTTGGTTGTCGTCAACCACGCGGTGCGCCTCTGTGGTATCACCCACCTCGCCGTCACCAAGATGGATGTCTTGGCTGACCTCGACGAGGTGCTCGTGTGCACTCAGTACGAATTGCCCGACGGCACTCGCACCGACCGCATCCCCAGCGACCCCGACTTGTTCGCCGGCGCGCGCCCCATTTACGAGTCCTTCAAGGGCTGGGATTCTCTCGGAGACGGCACCTGGCAAGGGCTCCCCGCAGAGGCCCGCACCTACCTGCAATTCATCCGAGAAAAAACCGGCGCCAAGATCAAACTCGTCGGCATCGGACCCGGACGGGCTGAGACAATCGTTCGCCAGTAAACCCGGCCACTTTCCCCGAGTAGGGGCATTGAGCTTGGGCGCCGCCGAGGCACAACCGGAATCAACCCCTACCGATTCACTTAGCTGTGCGCATCCTCGTGGTGAACCGCAGCGACAGTGCGAGTATCAACATCCGTGACCGGCTCTTAGAGACCGGCGATTGGGTCGATACAGCCAGCACGTTCCGTGGCCACCCAATGCATCAGCGCGGCTATGATGTGATGATAGAGGTGGACGGCCCGACCATTCTGGACGAGGCGTTGTCCGGCGATTTGGAGGGGTTAGAGTGGCCAATTTCAGCGGTGTGGTTCTTGAGCCGACACCGGGCGGCCAGTGGCCAACCGAGCCTGACGGTTCACCCCATTGGCAATCACCAGGACGCTGAGTACGGTGGGCAGCCCCAGACCTTGTCTCCGGCAGCTCCTCGCGACATGGGGGCGTTGCTTCGGCGCTTACTGGTGCACCGCGACCGACTGGGACTTCCTCACGGAGTCACGTATGAGGCAACCCACCACGGGCCCCTCATGTCAATCCCAAGCGTATTCGTGGAGATTGGCAGCGATGAAACCTACTACGAGGATGTTCCTTCAGGCGTCGCCTTGGCTGCGGCAGTGACCGATGTGCTAGACGGAGAGGGATTCATTGATTGCCCGATTAGAGCCGGTGTTGGTGGCGGCCATTACGTGCCCCGCATGACGGATCTGGCATTGGCTGGCGAAGTGGATTTTGGCCACTTGCTTCCTGCGTATGCCGTAGATGCAGAGGAGGAAGATCCTGCGGCCCTCAAGCGCATCATTGACGCAACCCCAGGCGCCGATTCGGAGGTGCCCGTGTATGTGCACAAGAAGGGATTGAAGGGCCCGCAACGACAGCGGGTGAAGGCGTGGTCTGCGTTGCTTGGGGTTGAATCGAGCATTGGCTGATTCCGTCCGAGGTTACTAGACAACGCCATTTGGCGCCCTCGTTGACACCTGGGCCATCGCCTGCGCCTCCTCGTCTTGGTGTGCTTCTGGCCTTTGCTGCCATTTTTCTCATCGGGGGGTCAACGTATGTTGCCATTCTCTGGGCCATCGAGGGCATTCCGCCTTTGTTGATGGCGTGCCTTCGGTTCTTGGTGGCCGGATTGTTGATGGTGGCTTGGGCCCGATGGAAAGGCAGCCCGTGGCCATCTCGCCGTGATTATGCAGACGCGTTCGTGGTAGGGCTCATGATGCTCGCCATTGGAAACGGTGCAGTGTCCGTGGCGGAAGAGAAAATGCCCACCGGCATCACGGCGCTCTTGGTTGCGACTGTGCCCTTGTGGGTGGTTGTGATGTAAGCAGTGGCCCAGCGCCGGTGGCCAACGACGCAAATTTTGCTTGGATTGGTGCTTGGCATTCTTGGCGTTGGATTGCTGTCCACGGTGGATGCCGGTTGGGTCGGTGGCAAGTCGGATCCGTGGTTTGTGTTGATGATTATCGCAGGCAGTGCCGCATGGGCTTACGGATCGCTATTCTCGCGGCGCAGCGCCATTGAGAGCCTGAGGATGCGATCGGGTGTGCAGATGCTGGGTGGTGCTGCGGCGCTTGGTGTTGGCGCGCTTATCGTGGGCGACGGCCTTGTGATCGGAGAGGTATCTGCAAAGGGGTGGTTGTCATTGGCGTACCTGGTTGTTTTTGGATCTATCATTGCATTCACCTCGTACATCTGGCTGCTTCGCAATGTGTCCGCCCCGGCAGTTGCCACCTATGCCTTCGTGAATCCGCTCGTGGCCTTGGTTCTGGGCGTTTGGTTGGTTTCAGAGCCCCTCACGGTTCGCTCAACGGTGGCGGCGGCCCTCATCGTGGCAGCGGTGGTATTGATTACCCGTGCGAAGGCAAACACCCCTCAAATTGCCCCAGTAGAGGAAGAAACAGCGCAGCCCGCGCACCAAACATGAAACCATTTGGTAGTTTTATTCACCCTTGCCAATATTTTCAATGCGCGAGGGCGTTGCCAACCCTATGCGCGCCAAAATGCTGCTCGCCAGCCTGCTCATGACTGCCATGTTCTTTGCCCCCAGTGCAACGGCCTCCAGTGCCGAAGCCATCGAGACCACCGGCCCCATCTGTCACGACGTCAACATCCCCGGCGGCGTTGACATGGGAAGTCGATTCTGTTTCGACGCCCAAGACCCTGAGTGCATCCTGCGCGAAACCCGCACCACCGTCTTCGGCACCATCGAATTCTGCTGGATTCGCGCCCCGTAAGCAAGAATCATCGCCGGTGGATACCGGCGCCTTCATCCCCCTCCAATTTCTGCCATGATTGTGGCCGAGACCCTCGTTCCTGACACGTCAGTCCTCATCGATGGTCGCATCACCGGCCTCGTGCAAGATGAGTTCCAAGGCGCCCATGTGGTTGTCCCGAACGCCGCCTTGGCAGAATTGGAAGCCCAAGCCAACCGAGGCCTGGAGACAGGCTTTGCGGGACTCACCGAATTGACGGAACTGCACCGCCTCGCCACGCTCGAAGCCATCACCGTGGAATTCGCCGGAACTCGGCCCACCTCAGACGAAATTGAACGCGCCGCCACCGGCGCCATTGATGCATTGATGCGAGACACCGCCGTCGCCGTGAAGGGGCTCTTGGTCACCAGTGACCGGGTGCAAGCCCACGCCGCCGCTGCACAAGGTCTTCGCCACCACTACATTCGCCCC
>JBFJXT010000192.1:0-4358 GCA_041623015.1 Thermoplasmatota archaeon
GCGGCGGCACTTCGAAATTCCACGACACCGTAAGGCACCGCAAAATGCAGCAGGAGCGCTGCAACGGCGAGTGCGCCGACAATCCATGAAGGGCGTCCGAAGTGGCCGTAGTTGTCCATGTTAATCGTAAATGATGGGCTCGGGGAAGTCGTCTGCAAGCAAGGTGCCCGATTCGCGCATCAGGGTCCGAACGATGTTCAGTTGTGCCATGAGACCCAAGAATACTGGGACGAGGCCGAAGAGAACCAGGAAAGGGCTGCGGTCGGCGAGGTCTGCATTGGGCTTGTGCAACAAGAACGCCGTCAAGAGGAGCGTCAAGAAAAGTGCAACATTGGCCGCGGCTCCGAGGTAAACGCCGCCTTGCCACAGGTTGCCAAGGTTTCGGTCTCCCCGTGCGCCGCGAATAGATCCATGGACGCCAAGAATGCTGGCGAGGAGCAAGGCCACAACGGCGCCAAACCCAAAGCCAAGCGCGTTGCCTAGGTCTTCGTATTCCACGAGGTTGCCTCGGTTGCTTTCTTCGGCGGCGCGCAAAGTGCCTTCATTGATTCGGTACGTATCATACGCGCTGAACCAGAAGGAGTCGTTGTCCACAGCGCCGTTGCTGGGGCCGTAGTTGTCGGGCAATTCCTGGACGCTCAAGGGCGCAACAAACAACACCGCGAGGACCACGAGTGCTAGACTGGCGGTCTTCAGGTGACGCTTGGCGGGGCCCGAAAGATCAAACTCGCCCACTGCGACCTTCGCCACTGCTTTGGCCTGTATCAGGAAAGAGGCAATTACCAAGCCAAGGACGGCCGTGGGCGCCATGACCCAAATGAGAGAGTAAGCATCGGGCGTGAAGGGCGTCGTTCGAAGCAACGCCGCCGGCCCATCAAAGCCTGCAATCAGGTGAACCAAGCTCGTCAAGGAACGACCAGTCCAAAGAGCACTGTAATGAATCGAGAGGAGCGCACCCACGAAGCTGGCAGACAAACCGCCAAGCAAGAGTCGGCTGCGCTCACTTCGTACGGCCACGAAAGTCAAAGCCGATCCAACAAGGAAAGCGACAACGCCGATGGCCCCGTAAATAGAAGAGGCTCCAGGGACGGTTTCGTGGTCCAGATCCCAGGCCATTTGATCCCACCAAAAGCGCATTTCAGTGGTTGCCGTGGGAGACGCCTCGCCCGGTGGGTTGTCCACGAACAAGGCATGGGGTGCCGCAGCCAGGACCACAAGAGCAACGGCTGCCAAAACCAATGCCATTAGCGAGCCCTTCGGGGCGTGTTTATTGGGTTGCTCGAACGCTTTGGCCACCAGGAATCGGCCAACGACCCAAGCCCGGGGTCAAAAGGTTTGGGCGGGTCGTCTTGAATTGACCCCTGCCAACGCCTCGAGTCCATCCTTGAGCCGCTTGGCATCAATCCCCAACCCAATTCGAACGCGTCCGGGCCAGCCAAAGCCGTCGCCAGGGATGACGAGGACGCCAGCGGCGAGGGCGGCCTTTGCGAGGGTTTGGCTGTCTTGGCCCATGTCTACGAATGCAGTCATGCCGACGGTTTCAAGGGCGTAGCCGTGTTCTTTTGCCCAGTTTTGGATGATGGGTTGGCTTGTGTTGAGGCAGTCTTCCATGAGGGTGCGGGCTTCGTTTTCTTGCTCAATGAGCCACTGGGCCACGCGGGCGCCGGCTTCGGGGGCAGTGAGGACGGCGAGGCGGTGGACCGGCATGATGCGTTCTGCGTCGTCCTCGGAAGCGGCAAGCCATCCAGTGCGAAGACCGGGCGCGCCCCAGCATTTGTTGAAGCCAGATGTGGTGATGCAGGCGGCGTGGGCCTTTGCTGCGATGGGGTGGTCAGTGAGTTCTCGGTAGATTTGATCCACGAGGACCCGAGCACCGACGTTTTGGGCGATGGTGCCGAGGGCTGTGAAGTCTTCTTGGCTGGTGACGGCGCCGGTTGGGTTGTCCGGGCTCGTGAGGACGATGAGGGCGGTGTTCTCGTCCACTTGCTCGGCGACGCTGCTTGGATTGAGGCGCCAGCCGCTTGCGGGGTCCCGATCTACGTACCGGACCTCGGCACCTAGCCCCTTGGCCAAAATCGGGAGGGGCGCATAGTAGGGCCGTTCGCAGACCACGTTACAGCCGGGCCGAATGTACGTCATGAGAACGGCGAGGTTGGCGCCACTGGTGCCGGCGGTGACAATGATTTGATCCTTCGGCATATCCCAGCGCTTGGCCAGGGCGGCGCGCAGGGGCGTTTCGGGGCTCAAGTCCATCCACGAGAGGTCCTTTTCGACCATGGGCAAGTCGAGCCGGCCGGTCCAGGGGGCGGCGAAGGCGCTGGAGCCCAGGTCGTGCTTGGGGGCGCCGTGTTCCCAGGCTTTGGCAAGCCATTCCACGTGGTCAAAGGCCGCAAACTCCACACGCCGGAACCACGGCTTGGCTTCAAGTGTCTGGCGACCCCCTACGCCTATGGTTTATCTGGAACCGCTCGATGGCGCATTGCCCCCATGGACCCTCGGCTCCTTGTTTTGCTGTTTTTGCCCCTGGCCTTGTCGGTCAATGCGCAGAGCCCCGGCAGTGGCGATGTTGAGCCCACGGTGTAGATTCTCACTGGCATCAATGGCGTGGGCATCGATGGCGAAGCGGGTCTGTTGCTGTCTGATACCTTGGCAGGAACGGATCAATTTCTGACCCTGTCGCCCTTCGTGGGCAACACCTTGGAACCATCGGGTGCCGCGGGCCAAGAAGCGATTTGGGTCACGGAAAATCCCTGGTCCGAGGATCAAGAATTCCTTTCCGACACAAAGGCCCAGCTCTGGGTTCGAGGCGTTGCCACGTTGAACGTGGAACTGTTTGACGTGGCCCCGGATGGGTCAATTCGACTGCTTGGCGAAGACTCCCGCCTGATTAGTCGCCAAGGCAACGACCCGGTCTTGGAGCAATTCGAGTTGGACACGGAGGGCGAAGTGATGCAACACCGGCACGGCCTTCGCCTGCGAATTTCGATTGACGATTTGACCAGCGTTGCGGCGGTGTACTTTGACGCCTCCGCCAATCCATCCGCGTTAACATTCACCCACGCACCCTTGGATTCGGACGACGATGGCGTGAGCGACCGAGAAGAACGCGCCATGGGCACTGACCCGCTGGATCCCAAGGACCCCGATGATCGCATTGCGGACCGGGACCGGGACGGCTTAACCGACGAAGAAGAGCGGCGCCGAGGCACGGATCCAGGCAAGCCAGACACGGACGAAGACGGTTGGTCCGACGGCACGGAAGTGTTTCTAGGCACGAATCCCCGAGACGGCGCCAATGCACCCTCAGACACCGACGGCGACGGATTATCCGACAGTTGGGAACGTGGCCACTTTGGAGACCTATCTCAGGGCGCCATGGATGATCCAGACGGAGACGAATTGTCCAATGTCTTGGAGCAGCAATATGGCACGGACCCTCGCGATAGTGACACGGACGACGACGGCACCAACGATGGCTTGGAAGTGGCCCAAGGCCGCGACGCCCGGGACGCCGTTGACCGCAGCGAACCAGAGCCCCAAGTAATGGAATTGGTCATTGGCCTCCTGCTTGCCGTGGCCACCATTGCCTTGGCTTCCGTTGGCTTGCTTAGGAGGCACGCACTATGAGAAAACGCACTATCCGCTTCTTCCTCAAGGTGAGTTTACCCGTGACCCTTGCCTTGTTTGGGCTCGTCGTGGCCGACTTCTGGCTCTGGAACAGCACCTCCATGACTGTGCTGCTGAGCCTCATGACGCTCACCCTCGTCGCCGTCCTTGTGCTGCTGGTTATGGAAGACCGCCCCAGGTTCTTGCGCATCGACCTCGACGACAACACCGAACCCTCAACCACCGTCATCTACCCCCGTGATCCCCATGGCTGAACTCGACATCCTGCCCGCGTGGGCAACCCATTACCTGACCGAGAACATCCTCGACCATGCCCGGGTGCTCAACGCCTTACCCATCCAAGATGGCCACAACACGTTCCTGTTGAACACGAGCCGTGGCGCCTTGATGCTCTCCAAGAAGCGATTCGGAGAGCCGCGCCACTGGATGCTGCCCCTGCCAGGAACGCGCGTGGACTTTGACTGTGATATGTGCTCTGAGCGCATGGGCTTCATCAATCCGGAAGTCCCCCGCTTGGTTCACTGCCCGCACTGTGCGGCGGAATACACCCTTGTGGAGGATGGCGGAGACTTGTTCTTGCTTCCCAGTGAACCCGTTTTGGAAGAAGAATCCGCTATCAACATTAATCCGACGAACGGCTCGTCAGCATACGTTGACCTTGCGTCCTACGACGAGGAAGAAGGCAAAGTTCCCGAAGAGGCCCCCATTGAGCAGCCAGAGCCGCAGCCGGA
>JBFJXT010000193.1:0-4346 GCA_041623015.1 Thermoplasmatota archaeon
AAGCACCAAGCAAGCCAGGTGTCAATGGTGCCGAACGCCAATTCGCCCACGTCAGCTCGACTTTGGGCGCCATCCACGTTTTGCAAGAGCCATTGGATTTTCGAGGCACAAAAATACGCATCGAGAACAAGGCCCGTGCGCGCTCGAATACGCTCTTGCAATTCGGGTTGCAGCGCTTCACAGGCATCCGCCGTTCTCCGGTCCTGCCAGACAATGGCGCGGTGAATGGGAACTCCCGATTTGCGGTCCCAAATTACGGTTGTTTCCCGTTGATTCGTGATTCCTACGGCGGCGATGTCTGTCGCCTGGAGGTCTGCATTCCTGAGCGCCTTCGCCATGACGTCTTGGGCGACGTGCGTGATTTGCAGAGCGTCATGCTCAACCCAGCCGGGCTGCGGAAAATGCTGGTCAAATTCTTGGTAGGCCCGGCCCACGATGCGGCGCGATGCATCAAGAATCAGTGCCGTGATTCCGGTGGTTCCCGCATCCAGGGCCAATACATGCATGCGCCTGGACTATAATGAAGGCTCAAGGCTTTGTCGTGACCGCCCGTCGGGAGTTTCGTGGCGGACACCTTTGCCGGGCGAATCTTGCTGGCGGCGAGCGAGCCGGAAGGCTGGATCACAGTCGAGCAGGGCCGCGTGTTGGCGTGGGGCAAAGGCGAATCCCCCGTCCCGCCGCGAGCCACGGGTTGGATTGTGCCCAGTGCCGTCAATGCCCACACTCACGTGGCCGATGCATTCCTTCGAGAGCGCCCCGGCAAGCCTCACACAGTGGCCGAGTTGTTTGGCCCCGGCGGCTGGAAGCATCAACACCTTGCAAAGGCAGACACCGGCGACCAGTCCTTGGCTGCCGAGAAATATGTGGGCGAAATGGCTGCCTGTGGCACCTCCACGTTCATTGATTTTCGAGAAGGAGGCCTTCCCGGCGTGCAATGGCTTCGAGGCCTAGACTTGGATGCGCAACCGTTCATCCTTGGCCGACCTGCAAAAGGTGGCGCCGACGAGCGGGAAATGGAAGCGGTGATTGCAGCGGCCGACGGCATCGGCATTTCTGGTGTGCGAGACATGAAAGCCAAGCACATCGAAGCTTGGGCCGAAGCGTGCCACGACGCCAAGAAGCCATTTTCCATTCACGTCTCAGAGGACGCGAGAGATGACATTGATCTCGTGTTGAGTTGGGAGCCAAGCTTCGTCATCCACATGACCCAAGCCACCCCAAGCGACCTAGAATCCCTTGCGCACGAACGGGTCCCCGTGGTGGTTTGTCCCCGAAGCAACGCCCACTTTGGCTGGAAAGTACCCCTCGCGGCGATGCGTGAGGCCGGTTGCACGGTTGCGGTTGGCACGGACAATGGGATGCTTCAAGACGGCGATCTTTGGAAGGAACTCGCATTGCTTCGCGCCGCCGATTCGACCGTGACGGATCCAGAATTGCTACGCATGGCCTGCCACAATGGTCGCTCGCTGGTGGGATTGCCGCCTGCGTTACCACCGGTCAAGGGCGCCCCGATGGATGCACTCGTGTTGCCCACCAATCCCATTCCCGCCCCGCAAAGGCAGCGACCGGGACTCGCTGTGAATCCCGATCTTCCAGTAATTGGAGATTCCAAATGATTCCATCTCCCGACGTGAAGCCATGGCACCAAGTGGCTCAATTGCTTCGCCATGACTGGTGCCAAGGGTGTGGACCCATTCAGATTCTCACTGAGGCGGACTTCTATGATGAGGATGGTTTGCCCTTCGAAATTGCCAGCATCGGCACCGTGGTCCATGTGATTCCCGAGCCGGGATTTCGCAAGGAAAACCTCGCTGGCAGCGAAGACGAACGACTGCTCATCGCCGACTGCCCCGATGACGAGGGCTGGCTTGTTCCAGAAGATGTGATCGCCAATTGGCTCAATCGCAACATCGAGTGCCCAGATCTTGAGGACTTGATTCTGGCCCATCCACTCTACGAGTACCTCACTCGGCCCGATGAAGAAGGACGCAGCCGCGGAGGCCACCGAGGAAACCTGTTGCAGTGGGCACCCGGCATTCCCAACCTTGCCAGCATATACGCTCCCGAATGGCTTCCCACGGACCCAGACGCGCCGCTCGTGAACCGCGACCGCACCGCATACGTGGACGCGGTGGAAGACTTGCTTCGACAACTCGAGGTAAACTTCAAGCCCCTCGAAGTGGAAGTTGGGGTGCGGTTTGGCCAGAATTACATCGAACGCGATGAGTGGGGCGAAGCAGACATCGGCGATGCTGCCGACGACGAAGACGTGGACGATGCCGGCGGCGGCGCTCGTGTCCACATCGGTTGAACCGGGACCCCACCGCTGATAAATGCGCCCTCTGTGCCGGCGTCGTGGCCGAACAAGACCGAACCGATGCCGTGATGGATCTCGCAAAACGACGCGGGTTCCTCTACCCAGCTTACGAGATTTACGGCGGTCTTGCCGGCTTCTACGACTACGGCCCGCTTGGTGCGGCCATGAAGGCCCGCTTCGAAGGCCTCTGGCGCCGCGTCTTCCAACAAGACTGCGCTGTCCCCATGAGCGAAATCAACTGCCCCCGCGTCACACCGGAAGCGGTGCTCAAAGCCAGCGGCCACGTGGATGAATTCACAGATCTCGTGGTCAAGTGCAAAAACGGCCACCCCCACCGCGCGGATCACCTCGTTGAAGGCGCAGGGTACGAAGGCACCGCCGATGCGCTAAGCAGCGACGAAATTGATGCCGAAATCACGGCCCGCAAACCCAAGTGCGTGGTCTGCGGCGACCAGAAATGGAGCAACGCAGCGCCCCAGAACTTGATGAATCAAACCGAAATCGGCCCAGGCAGCGGCCGCGTTGGATTCCTTCGCCCCGAGACCGCTCAAGGCATCTTCACGGACTTTCCGCACCTTGTGCGCTTCAACCGCGGCAAGTTGCCCTTCGGGGTGACGCAGCTTGGAGGCAGCAATCGCAACGAAATCAGCCCCCGTCAAGGCATGCTTCGGTTGCGCGAGTTCAACATGATGGAAGCAGAGGTGTTCTTCCTCGACACCAACGCACCCCTGCCGGCTTTCCAGTCTGTGGCCCACGAAGAAGCGACCTTTGTGCCAAAATCGGACGAGGTGCCCATCAGTATGAGCTTCGGCGCCGCCGTGGAATCGGGCATGGTCGCCAACCAAAGCCTCGGCTATTTCCTCGCCCTCACCCAGCGATTCTTGCTCCTGGCTGGCATCGACGCCTCCAAACTGCGCTTCCGCCAACACCTCGACACCGAAATGGCCCACTACGCCCAGGACTGCTGGGATGCTGAATTCTACAGCGAACGGTACGGCTGGGTGGAGTGCGTCGGCATCGCAGACCGTGGCTGCTACGACTTGGCCCAACACGCCAAGCACAGCGGCAAAACCGGCGACTTCCAAGTCAACCAAGACCTGGAAAAGCCGCACACATTCTTCGCCCGCAAATTCGTCCCGATCATGGGCATCCTCGGCCGCACGTTCAAGGGCGAAGCGAAGACCATTGCCGCCAAGCTCGAATCGGTGTTTGACGACCAAGTGAAAATGCTTGGCCAGCACGAGGGCTTCGACGAAAAGTGGCTCGAAGACGAATTGGTCATCAACGGCCCCAAGACCCCCGAGGCTGCGACGGAGGACCTGGAAATAGACGACATCGTCGTGCCCGCCGCCGGATACCAAATCCTCGACGGCGAATGGACCGTCACCGCACGCAAAATCATCCCCCGCGTCATCGAACCCAGCTTCGGCGTAGACCGCATCCTCTATGCCCTCTGGGAACACGGATTGGATCTTACCGAGAAGAACGACGAACCCTACACCGTCCTTCGCCTTAGCCCCGAAGTGGCTCCCATCCAAGTGGCGATCTTGCCCCTCACCAGCAAAGACGGATTGCCTGAATTGGCCGACTCCATTGAAGTGACCCTGCGCGGCGCCGGCCTGCGCACCGACACGGACGCCAGTGGCAACATTGGCCGCCGCTACGCCCGCCAAGACGAAGTGGGCACCCCCCTCTGTGTCACCGTGGACCTCGAATCGCTCACCGACAATGCAGTCACCGTGCGCGACCGAGACACCACCGAACAAGAACGCGTCCCGATTGCCCAGCTCGTTGCGCACATCCAATCTCGCAGCCCATCGCCGGTAGTTGCGGCAGTCTCTGCGTAGGTTCCCCAGCAATCAGCCTTAACCCATCCTCCCCCTCTCGCCTCTTACCCATGGCAGAACTGGAATTGTGGATTTCCGTCGGCCTCGTCCTCGGCGGCTTGCTACTCGTCCTCTTAGAAGTCGCAAACCCAGGCTTCTTCATCGCCGTCCCAGGCACCATCATGGTCGGCCTCGGCATCATG
>JBFJXT010000194.1:0-4341 GCA_041623015.1 Thermoplasmatota archaeon
CCACCTTGGCAAGCTGCCCCACGGTGCTGGCATCCGAGACGAGCCAGCGATCGCCCAGGAGCTTGGCGGGGACGTTGAAGGTCAGGTCCGCCACATTGCCCTGGGGGTCGGCGTTGCCCATTTGATAGTGGGTCACCACGCCATCGTCGTCCACGACGCCCACCACGGCGCCTTCAGCGGACCACGTAGCCAATTGGGCCACGGTGACGGGGCTGCGCTCACTTCGCGGATAGAAACGGAACCAGGGCGCGTCCTTTGGGGTCTCCCCGCGTTTCCACACCAAGAATCGGCCAAGTTTTGCTCCCTCCGGCTCTGCGTCTGGCCGGACGACGAGGCCACGGTCGCGAAGGTCCGTGAATGCTAGGGCCTGGACCTCCAATTCGCGGTCGCCAAGCAAATCCATCCACTGGGCGCCGGTCACCTGTAGGCGGCCTTGGCGAATGGCGTAAGCCGCTTCCACCAAATGGAGCTTGAGCCGGTTCCCTGCGAGGGGTGTTCCAAGCCATCCTTTGTTGTGGAGTCGGTTGGCATGCGCCACGTCATCCACGCGCACCGCGCCGTCGTCAAGGACCCCGGCTGCGGTGGCAGATTTCATCGTTGTTCCAGTTCCCGAACAGCAGCCTCGGCGACCTTGGTGACCTTGGGAATGCGGCCACGGGCAAACACATAGGCCCAGAACCGCGCGCCCTTGAGTCCAAGGGTGGCGCCGCTGGCGTTGGGGTGTCCGCCGCCATCAAAGTCACGGGCCACGAGGTGGCACACGTCAGCTTCCTTGCGGCTGCGCAAGCTCATGAAGCCATTGGGGCGCACGTTGACCGCGAGTTGAACGTCGTCCGTTTCAAGGACGCGGTGGAGGCCCACATTCTTGGGCAACCAGCCGTACACGATGCCGACTTTTTCGCCGGACGCCGTTTCCCAGTACCGGGTTTGCTTCAAGAGCGCCTTGGCGTCTGCTTCCACGCGGGCTCGTTGGCGGTCGGCGGCGGCTTGAATGTCCTCATCCACCACGGGGTGCTTGCCCTTTTGCGCCAGGTGATGGGCCACGAACTTGGAGGTGCCCAGTTCATTCATGGCAAATTCCATGGTTTCCGAATCGGAGGTCTTGTTCCACCACAAGTCGCGGTCGCGGATGGTGGCGGCGAGGTTCTTGGCGTAAGTGTCACGGGGGCAGAGCGCCTTTTGCACGAGGCTAGCGCCGGACTCTGTGTGATCCTGGTTCACTTCGAGCACATCCAGGTGCGCTTCGAGGCGTTCCAAGTCAATGCCTTCCCACTGCTTTTCGTGGTGGTCGCGCCATTCGATGCGCCAACCGTTTTCCTTGAGTCGGCGGCAGGCAGCGACGATGGCGTCAAAGTGCCGTGCGTTGAGGCTCAAGTCTGTAATGTGAAGGGTGCGGCCATTGGCCTCTTCCTTGGCGATGTGGGCAAGGACCCGTTGCACATCGCCGGGCTGCGTGTAGGCAACTCCGACTTGATCGGCGCCGAATTTGCGCATGATCATAATGGCACTGCCGGCTCCATCCATGCAGCCGCCGTGGCTCACAACGAGCACTTTCTTGGCAGCTAGGAGGGCGGATTCGATCTTGTTCTCGAACCGGCGACGCCTTGCGCTTTCAGATCGGAACTGCGACCGCTTGGGCCAATACAGGTTCGCCACGAGGCCCCTGGTCAGCCGAACCTATATTTGTGCCATGCGGCGCAATAATTTGGAAGCTGTTGGGCCACAAATTGGCTCAAAGGGGGAAGAAAGAAGGAAAAGGAATGGACTTCGCGCCTAAACGGGTCGGTAGTAGTTGCTGCCAATGCAGTACCCGTCGAGGTCGCTGTTGCTGTTTTCAACGTAGCAGATGAACGGTTCAGCATCGTCGATGATGAGATCACCATCAGCGTCCACGGAGTCGAGGGTTTGGCCAACCATGAACATGACGTAACCGTAGGTGTTCCAGAAGGTGGACCAAGCGAAGCCGTAGGTGTCCTCAACGGTTTGTTCAACATCGTTGTAGATGGGTTCCCAGGTGTTCATGGCGACGGCCCAAGCGTTTCCTGCTTCGGTGTCGGCGGTTTCAACGGCGTCGGCGGCGGTCTGCTCAGCGATGGCGAACAAAAGCGCGCCAACCATCGAGGCGAGGTTGACAGCGTGGGCAGCCCAGGATTCGGCTTCACTCACGATGTAAGCAGCGGTTGCTCCGGCAAAGGCAACGGCGCCATCAACGTCATCGTTTGGCACGGGGACGTTGCGGTCGTAGTCGTTGTCGTCTAGGATTTGGTAGACGCTTGCTTCGTAGGTGTAGAACGTATTAGCTCGGTCGAAGGTCATGATGACGTAGTGACCGTCCAAGATGATGGTGGACGGAATATCGTCACCGTCGAAGTCAGGGCCGAAGGAGTATCCGCCGGGAACGAAGAAGTAGAGACCGTTTACGCCTTCGTCGTAGTCAGAAGGTGTAACGCACGCACCGCCGTAGGGCACTTCGTCCAAGTTGTCGCGAATGACAGCGCGGCCGCACATTTCAGATTCCATGGCGTCGGGGATGAAATCCTCGTCGTAGTCAACTTCGTCGAGCATCTTGACGCGGTCGAGGACGTTGTTGAGAGCGTCAATGCCGGCATCGACGCAGGTCCAGTATACCTTAATGTTGCAGCCTCCAGGAGCCTGCATGACGAGTTGCTCCAGGGCAGCACACACGATGGGCGATGCGTCACAGGGCTCTAGGGCCTCCATTTCCAGGTAACTCGGGTCCGGCAGGTGGTCTGCCGCGGCGGGAGACGCCAGGGAGGTGGTGGCGATGAGGAGAGCGAGCAGGGTATAGATTGTGGTGTTCTTTTGATTCATGGGTTTCACCGAAACTACCAGTGGCTGACTCCAAGCACCCACCCTTGAAGGTGTCGGCACATTTCGTCAAAATGACTATACACTCGTGAGGTGATTCCATCGGTTGGCAGGGATTGACCAAGTTAGTGATTTTTCCATACATCCCTAATTTCAGGATGGGTGGCGGCAGGAAATTGCATCCACTCAACCCATGACACGACGCAACACCCGGTCAAACCCTTCAAGACCAATCCCCCGGTGGCCTGCTCATGACCCTAGCCGCCGAAACTGGAACCGTCGCAAGCGACGCGCCAAACAAAGGCCTCGTTGTGTACAATGTGCGCAGCCGCGAAAAAGAGCCATTTACGCCCATCAAGCCAGACCACGTGGGCGTCTACGTCTGTGGCCTCACCGTGTACGATCACATGCACATCGGCCATGCCCGCACCGCCGTTAGTTTCGAGATTGTGCGCCGTTGGCTCGAAAGCCGCTACGCCTCCGTTCGATTCGTGCAAAACGTCACCGACGTGGATGACAAGATCATCAAGCGCGCCCAAGAACTGAACGTGTCCCCCCGAGAACACGCCGCCCTCTGGGACAAAAACTGCCAGGAAGCCAGCGCCCGCCTCGGCGTCCGAGCCCCCGATGAGATGCCCCACGTCACAGACAGCATCGACGACATCATCGAATTCATCAAAGGCATCATCGACAACGGATTTGCCTACAACACCGACATGGGCAACGTCTACTTCGACGTGCCCAAGTACCACGCACACGCCGAAGAGAACTGGCCCGGAGAAGCCTACGGGCGCCTGTCTCGCCGCGACTACCGACAAATGGCCTCCGGCACCCGCAAAAACGTGGAATCGGACAAGCAGCACCCCGCCGACTTTGCGCTCTGGAAGACCGTGGAAACGGATGCCCACCTCGATGCCGCCTGGGAAAGCCCCTGGAGCTGGGGACGCCCAGGATGGCACATCGAATGCAGCCTCATGAGCACCCGCAGCCTCGGCGACACCATCGACATCCACGGCGGCGGTCAAGACCTCATCTTCCCGCACCACGAGAACGAAATCGCCCAGAGCCAAGCCAAAACCGGCGCCGCTCCATTCGTCAACTACTGGATGCACTCCGGATTCCTCAACGTGGAAGGCACCAAGATGAGCAAGAGCCTCGGCAACTTCCTCACCCTCGTGGACATGCTCGACGAATTGGAAGCCGCCGGCCGCGACCCCGAAGTGCTGCGATTCTACTTCGCCCAGACCCACTACCGCTCCAAGATTGACTTCAGCCGCAAGGGCCTCGACGAAGCCGCCACCGCCGTAGAGCGCCTGCACCGCACCCGCAACTTGCTCCACGATGTGGCCACCGGCGACAGCGCAGGAGACGACGCCAGCAACACCGCCCTCAGTGCCGCGGCAGAATCCCTTCACGAGAAATTCAGCGCCGCCATGGACGACGACTTCCACAGCCCCGGCGCCATCGCCGCCCTGTTTGACTTCGTTCGTGCTTCCAACAAGGTCCTCGATA
>JBFJXT010000195.1:0-4311 GCA_041623015.1 Thermoplasmatota archaeon
AAGTCGAGGAGAAGGCCAGCATCTTCGCTGCACCCAACGGGGGCAGTGGTAGGCTGGGCTTCTCTAAGGCTAAGTCAAGCACCCGGGAATGAATCCCTGATGCGCCACAAGGCGTGCGCGGAAGGGCACACCATTTTCTCCCCTCGTCCCCTTTACTCTACCCTCTTTGTTGAAGGCGCGGTCACCCCATTTGACCAACGAGCTTTGAAATTGAAAGCCTAAGCACCCACTCAAGCCATTCTCGAATATGCTACCGACTACCCCTTCTGGTAGCTACGAATATCCATCATATCGTCATCATCAAAGGTCCAAACGGGGCCGTCAAGTTCTCGAGAAAGCCACCACGCAGGATCCTCATCTAACTCGTGGAATCCTACGAACATGACGCTTTGCTCATTGATGCTATGGCATGGCGGACCCTCGGCATGGGCTCGATCGCGCACCATGGGAATTCCACAGCCCACCAATCCAAATGCATGTCCAAGTTCGTGAATCAGCACATGACGCTCAACTTGGTTTTCCAGAAGCCCGTCGGGACCGGAGGGGACCGAGAGCACGGGAAATTGCCCCTGCCAGGTATCCGGAAATAACACGACTGTTCCGGCGTGCGTTGAAAGGTAAACCCCCCGCGCGGACCCTTCGTCCCTGTTGCCATCTAGGTATACGATATGGAGGACGGCGTGACCCTTCCAGACAAACGGCTCCTCGCTGCCGCGATTGAATACGGATTCGGCAAATTGGGCAATGTCTTCATCGGACCTAGGCCCAGTTGGAGACGCATGGGGCTCGTCGACGGCAATCTCAGAGATTTGTTTGCCAGTCACCTTCTCGATGGTCTCTTGAAGCGCTTCAATGGCCAAATTTGAGGGCGCGTATCCTTCAACGTAGTCAATTTCCACGACAATTTGAGGCAATTCTGGCGCCCTCAGCAGGGCCTCCGGGTGAGTCCGTTCACGGGAATCCAAGCTATTTGACACATAATGAGACCCACCAAGACATCCAGCCGTAGCTACCCCCATTAGTAGGATTGCAGACAGGATTTGCCAGGAATGGGCCGTGAATATGCTTCTTTGGTGCATAGGCGAGGCGACCTTGAGAATCGTTGTGGACAGGAAGAATATTAGACTGTAAAAAAGCCGAGCTTTGGGGGAAGGAGGGAGATTGTTTTTGAAATTAGTTGCTCATGCGAATTTTGCCATCTTCAATTTCTAAGGTGGGGTCGAAGAGGTGACACACATAGTATTGGCAGGTAATCCCATGCGCAATGCCACGCTCCACGACCATGACCGTCACGGTGGCACCAGACAAGATTTTCTCGAACCCGCCCCCGTTTAGGAATGGCGCAATGGCAAGGGCATAATCCTGAACTTCGGAACCATCCATGTTGAAAACTTGAATGACCAATGCAGATCCTGCCCACTTTACGCCAAAGCCCCAAGGCGCAACGGCACCCATATTGATAGATAGAGACGAAGCACCCACGTTCACTAGCCCCACTATTTCACGATCAGATGAGTTGCCAGTAATCTCATAAACACGCTGTAAAACATCCGATGCAACACCACCATCACCCAAATTCCGGGGTTCTACTTTAACCCCGCAGTCCTCGTCAATATAGACTGCATCAGGAGTTGGGTAATTACCCGCATAGAAGCACTGAGGCGGAGGCCTGTTGAGGCAAACCGCAGGGTACGGAGGGCTTGGCTCCACGGAAACCACGCACCATTTTTGTGGCGGGTCGGTGGGATCGACAGGAGGCTCTGCGGCATCCTGAGGATAGCTGCTGCAAACTACTTCTAACCAAGAGTCCCAGAATTCATGAGACTTCGCGCTGCAAGCGCCGGCATTATCACCTTCTGTGGTAGTGGATCCATTCCAATCAATGCTGTTGCCATTGCACGACTGTTTTCCGCTACAATGGGCCACAGCACCACCACATTCCGCATCACCAACAACCGTTGCGTCAGAGTCTGCCGAAGTTGCCTCTACCGAGATAACATCCCCAACTTCGCACGCGAATGTGCAGGCCGTCCCGGTGCCCCCAGTCCCGCCCCCACCGATGTCATCCGTGCATTTACCATTTGCAAAATCGAACATATTACTTGCCGAACTAGGTGGCCCAAACGTCGCTAGCATCAATATGGTGGCCAGAGCCACGCCCAAACTTTGTTTCAATAGCATCTTAATATCAGCCTTGGCATAGTGCCAGCTAACGCTACCACCCATTAGAATATAGTATTGGCTACATTGGCCCAAAACATTCAATAATTTTTGATAGTTCAATATTCGAGCGATAGCGTTGCCCCCATGCACTTCCTTTATTTCCTTCCGTTCTCGCCAGTCTTGTGCCCACTTGCAGCAAGTGCACCACTCCCGCCGTCACGTTCATTCGCTACAGTGGTCAGCATTTGTGTGGGCCGCACTTGGTTCGCTTTGTTGAGCGCCGCGCAAAGACCGAAATGGCAAGTCAAGGCCGCTTGCCCCACGGCACCATTGCTGTCGCTCTGTCCGGCGGCAAAGACAGCGTTGCTTGCTTGCATTTGCTTGAGAAGATTTCTCGCACCAACCCCCACATTGACTTGGTCGCCATCAGCATCGATGAGGGCATTGATGGATACCGGGGCGGCGCATTGGAGATTTGCCGCGAGGTGACGGAGGCCCGGAATATTCCGTGGCACACCGTATCAATCAAGGATTTGGCTGGCTATGACATTGACGACTATGCCCAAGGCGGTGGCAAGGACGCCACCGGAGCGGCGCGTCCTGCTTGTGGCCCGTGTGGTGTATTTCGTCGCGTTGGCATCAATCAAGTGGCCCGCGACTTGGGCGCCGTTGCGGTGGCGACGGGGCACAATTTGGACGACATGGCCCAGACCGTGTTGATGAATGTCCTCAATGGCGATGCGGATCGCTTGGCGCGCTTGGCGCCCCACACGAATCCCCAGCCGGGCCTGGTGCCGCGCATCTTGCCATTCCGCACAATCCCAGAGAAGGAAATCTTGCTGTACGCCATGCTGGAAGACCTACCGCTACACCACGAAGCCGAGTGCCCCTATGCAGAGCGGGCGAATCGGTTCAAGATGCGCGACATGCTTCTTGATTTGGAGGGGCGCCAACCAGGAACTCGGCACAGTTTGTTGCGATTCCATGACCGTGTCAAGCCGCTGATTCCGGTGCAAGCGCAGGGGGAGTTGATTGCGTGCCCGGATTGTGGAGAGCCCACCAGTGGGGCCCAATGCAAAGCGTGCGCTTGGCGCAGTGCTTAGACGCGCGAAAATTGTCAAGGAAAGAGGGGCTACTTGGGATGCATTCAGGTAGCGGGCGCTCCAATAATTGAAGCGTCAAAGAGGGAGGGCCAGGAGACGAGCGGGAGGTCTCGCCTCCTGGCATAACCGGCCCCGGTAAAGGGAGGGAGCAAGGGCGTGGGAGGACGCCAATGCAGCGGGGCGGTGGTGGGAGGTATTTGATCGGAGTGAAAGTGGAAGAGGTGTCCAGTGGACCTGTTTAGTCGACGAAGTCGATGCCACCCACGGCGCCGCCAGGGGCGGGGCGGGAGTGAGCAAGGCTCGTGGGGCGGCCTTGGCTGAAGCCAGAGGTGCGGGCAGGCACTTCGGCAGCCGGGCGCTCGGTGCGCTCGAACTTGACTTCTTCTTGGCGCTTGGCGACAGCTGCGGCGCCAGGGGCGTCGACGGTGCTGATACCGGTCATGATGCTCATGACGCGGACGCGGCCTTCGAATTCAGGCAGGACGCGAGCGCCCCAGATGACGTTGGCGTGGCTGTCGAGCTCGTAGGTGAGGTTCTCGGCCACTTCTTCGGCGTGCTTGAGGGTCAAGTCGGGACCGCCAGTGATGTGCACAAGGGCACCGGTGGCGCCACGGTAGTCCACGTCAAGGAGCGGGTGGTTGAGGGCCTCGGAGACCACGGCGGTTGCACCGTCGCTGGTCTTGGATTCGCCCCAGAGCATGACGGCGACGCCGCCTTCGCCCATGATGGCCTTCACGTCGGCGTAGTCGAGGTTGATTAGGCTGGGTTGGGTGATGGTTTCGCTGAGGCCCTTGACGGTTTCGGCGATGAGCGTGTCCATGACGGAGAACGCCTGGTCGATCGGGAGGTTGGGGACGTACTTCAGGAGGCGGTTGTTGTCGAGGACGATGACCGTGTCAGCTTCCTTGCGGAGCTTGTTGAGGCCTTCTTCGCCCTTGACGAGGCGCGCGCGCTCCACGTTGAAGGGCGTGCTGACCATGCCGACGACGATGGCGCCCTTCTTTTTGGCGGTGCGGGCCACGATGGGCGCCGTGCCGGTGCCGGT
>JBFJXT010000196.1:0-4309 GCA_041623015.1 Thermoplasmatota archaeon
CCGGCGTGGCCTTGGTCAGCACATTCTACCTCAATGCGGATCCAGAAAATGCCGGCCCTGTGGTATTGCCGGTGTTCGTGCTCTGGGCCGGAAGCCTCGTCACTTGTGTCTGGGTGATGCAGCGCTGGGGCACCGAGGCATTCAAGCTCGATGCCTACTACGGTGAGCTCGAAGAAATCGACCGCATGAAATCCGGCTTCATAAATCACGTAGCGCACGAACTCAACACGCCCATGATGCCGATTCGCATCCAACTGGACCTGCTTCAACGGGAAAGTTACGGAACGCTCAATGAACGGCAAGAAGCAGCCGTGGAACGGGTCCAACGAAACCTCACTCGCCTCGGCGCCCTCGTGGATCAAGTGTTGTTGGCGGCGTTCATCCAAAGCGGTCGCCTCGATCTCAACCGCGCCCCTACGGACCTGCATGATTTGCTTGAAGACGCAGTGCGCGGCGCCAAGGGCATGGTCGCAAAACCGCCCCAAGTGCAAGTGGATGCGATGCACGCAGACGTGGCCGCCGACGAAAATCATCTTGGATACGCCTTCCAGCAAATTATCCATTACGCCCTCGAACAACACGCCAAGGACGACCCCGTAGAAGTGCGCCTCGAAGACGAAGGACGACAAGCCCGCCTCACCGTTCGATTCCAAGGCGGCGTCGACGGAGACAAGGTCTACCGCGTCTTCACCGACCCATTGTTCTTGCCGGACGAAGACGCCGCCGGCCTGGGACTCGAGTTGTTCATTGCCCACGGAATTGTCGGCCTGCACGGCGGTCGGCTCCACATTCGACCCGATGGGGATCGCACGGCATTCGTTCTCGTGTTGCCGCTTGGGCGAGAATCCAACAAAGTGCCCGTGGCCATCGCCGCAAGCTCCCCTCGAACGGTCACCGCGTAACGGCCCGATAGCTGATTCTGGCGCGCACAACCTAGCCTCGCAGACCGCTTGGCCAGGACCTCCCCGCCAGGACCCAGCAAAACACCCTTGGCCTTGAGGGCCATCCAACCATGTGTCCGAGCCAATTGTCGTCGGAATCGACTTCAGCCCCGCAAGCCGCCATGGCCTCGAAGCCGCCTCGCGCCTCGCCCATGACCTCGACGCGCCCATGATCTTGGTCCACGCACACAGTGCACCTCACCTTGGTTGGGCTGCATCGGATGAACACCTCGACGCCATCCAAGAGGTGCTCGCCGAACTGCAAGTCAGTGACGTGGTCCACTTGAGCAACGACTGGGCACAATCTCTGCGCGCCGAAGGCATCAACGTCACCGTTGTCCACGAAGAAGCCAATCCTGCCAAACTCCTGGTAAAAACTGCCAAGGAAAAATCGGCCGGCCTCATCGTCGTTGGACACCACGGATGGGGGGCCGTCAAGCGACTTTTCTTGGGAAGCATCGCCCGGGACTTGCTGGAACAAAGCCCCGTTCCCGTGCTCGTGGTGCCTGAAAATTCAATGAAATAGGGGAAAAGAGGAATAAGTAGGAGCGCCACGTAAGTCATGATGACAGACCAACCCTGCGGCGATCCCGCGCGCATCGTGCCGGACGCACCGCCGTCCGTCCGCGCCGTCCTTGAAACCCTATGCCAAGGCGCTCCCTTGACCATGAAGGGCATGCAAGAGCAAACCGGCCTCGGCCGACGAACCCTCTACACCGTGATTCGCCGCTTGCGCGAAACCGGCCTCCTTCGAGAGCGCGTCAACCTTCAAGATACGCGCCAAACCTTCTACTGGATTGATGACCGGCCCACGCCGGACAGCATCTAGCATCGGGCGATTCACCACGAATTCTGATTGAAATGGACGGAGGCTGAGCGAAGCCTGCCGCGCCAACCATGGCCTGCCTGCGACGCTCGCGGGCGCCAGGAAGTCAAAAAAAGTGCAGGAGGCAGGATTTGAACCTGCGAAGGACTAACCATTGGATCCTAAATCCAACCCCTTTGGCCACTCGGGTACTCCTGCTTGGAGTTCGGCTCAACGCTTCGCATCAGCCAGGATGGCTGGTACGTGGTTTACGCAAGAGCCGAAGCTAGAAAGAAAGGGAAGAAGGGGTCTAGACACCTTTAGTGGTGCTTGGCCCAGTTGTAGGAGCGCAGCTTGGCGGTCTTGCCGAAGCCACAGGAAGCGCAGCGCTTCTTTTGGAGGTGGTACGCGTGGCGACCGCAACGGCGGCAGCGAATGTGCGTCTTGTGTCCACCCCGCATGGAGGGAGTGCCCTTGCTCATATGGGGCGCGCGACTCGGGTTGCGTTTATGATGCTTGCGGGGCCGAAGCGCTCAATGGGTCCAAACAGGCCCGAATTTAGAGCATTTATCGCCCTTTGGCGCCGGCGGTGCGTTGCGACGAGCCTTTGAGTCCCGGGTCGGTGCCAGGTGCGTGACCGAGTACCGTCTGCGCCGCCGCACGCGCCTCAAAAACAAGCAAGTTCGCTCGCTTCGTGAGGAACTGGCCGCCGTATTCGGTCCCCTTGCCCTCTGGGAAGACAACTCGCCAGTGGAGATGGCAGAGGCGCCCGAATTGGACGTCATTCTCGTCGACGGTGCCGTGCATGGCGTTCGAGATGCTGCTGGGCCGTTCCTGTCTGTACGGGGTCTTCTTGCGTACCGACCCACGACGCGCTGGGTCACGGTGGACATGGGTGCCGTTCGGTTTGTGCACAATGGTGCCGACATCATGGCGCCTGGGATTACGGAGGCGGACCCTGATCTCCAGGAAGGCGATTGGTGCTGGATTCGCGACGAGCGTAACAAGCAACCGCTGGCCGTGGGAAAATGCACCATGGCGGGCGCCGACATGGGCCCAGGGCAGAAGGGCAAGGCCGTGGCGTCGGTCCACCACTTGGGCGACAAACTCTGGGAACTTGACGCCTAGGGACGATTGCAACGCTTGAGCAATCTTCAATTCGCCGAGGCGGATATGGGCGTGATGCGCACGAAACTCGTCGCCGCTGTATTGATTCTGAGTAGTTTGGCCCTTCTGCCTCCATCTGCCACGGCGGAACCGCAAAAGCCCGAACTTTGCCTCGACTGGGATACAGGGGATAGCTGGTGCTTCCTAGACGACTGCGTCTTCAAGAGCGACTGGGCAGGCTACGGCGTCATCTGTTACAGCATCCAAGACTTGCGCGTGTGCGCCGCCCGTATCCAGCACGTCGACCGGGTTTGCTTGACAGTTTAAGCCGGGCACGTCAAATTGGCGTCCAAAGGCAATTGAGCAAAGGGCGTTAGGGACATCTGGTGCATTTCCCAAATGCTCATTTTGGTCACGTCTATTTCAGGCCGATGCGCGCGATTTTACTTGCCGCCTGCCTGTTTCTGACTATGTTTGTTGCTGTGGCTCCGTCCTCATCAGCTTACCAAGCGCCAGACCGATGCACATACTGGGACACCGGCGATGCAATTTGCTTCGTCCGCGACTATGATGGTGCCATTTGTCTCGTCACTGTCGAGCGTGGCTCCCCGTATGCCGGCGTCGTTTGTGCGAGCGCCGGTTGGAAGCCTTACGCATGTGCTGTCAAGGGCACCTCTGGAGACGCACTCTGCCTGTACGTCTAAGCCAATCAAGCAGCTTGCTGGTGCCGACATGGGTCCCGGACTGAAGCGCAAGGCCGTGGCGTCGGTGCATCATTTGGGTGACAAACTCTGGGAACTGGATGCTTGAGTTCAAAGATCGGCCCGCCCTTGCTAAATAGGGTGGTTCAACCTCGCTGATTCATGGTCCGTGTGGCACTGTTTCTAGCTGCAATTATCTTCGCCTTGGGTTTCTCCGGTTGCGTCTCCGATTCTGAGCCTGACTCCGTTCAGTGCTCTGATTCTCAAGTGCTGCATCCTTTTGAGGCGCGCTGCTTGAAGGGTGAATCTGGACCCAAGGAAAATGAGCGCTGCAACCTCTGGATGGGCGAAGGCGTTCGCAAAGACGAGACGTACTTCTGCACCGCTTCAAGCGACGGAAAAGCCACGGCTGCCGTGGACTTCACCGGCAGCGGCGTCGTGGTTGTGCGCTTGATTGACCCGAATGATGAGGTCGTGGCCGAGAAACAATTTGGCCCCGGTCAAAGCACGCTCAAGGGCGCAAGCGATGAGGGTCGCTGGCGATTGGTGGTTGACTTTTCGAAAGCCGAGGGTCCTATTGTCGTGGACCTTTGGGGCTAATTTATTCCTCCTCAAGGCCAAGTAATTGAGGCTTCTATCAGGAGGGATATGCTTATCCGACCCTGCATCTTCGTAAGACGCGGGATGCACCTATGGGTCTGAAGAGTCTCTTCGTCAAGCCGGCGACCACGCCGGCCGCTAGTCAATCACCGAGC
>JBFJXT010000197.1:0-4302 GCA_041623015.1 Thermoplasmatota archaeon
CCGGCAGCCACCGTGATGAGCGTGATGAACAGGATGGCTGGTCCAGGCCGGGACTGAATGCGTGATGCGAGGGCCGCAAGGGCGGGGCCCACGTGCTCCTTGCGTTGGTGTCGGTTGCGGCGAACCGGAATAATAGCGCGCAGGGCAGCGCCCAAGCTCAAGGCGGCCACGAGGCCAAGCAAGACACCGAGGGCAGAGACGGCGCCAATTTCTGCAAACAGGGGCGCGGGAACCAAGGCAAGAACAGCCAGTCCAGCAGCGGTGGTGACGGCCGCAAGGGCGATGGGGCCGCCAGCATGTCGAAGGGCGACCGCTACGGCTTCTCGGTTTGTGTGACCGGCGGTGCGCTCTTCTTCCACACGGTGCAGGAGGTGAACGGCGTAATCGACACCAATGCCGCTGACGACTGGGGCCAGGAACAGGGTGAGGAAGCTAATGGGGATGTCAAGCCAGCCAAGGGCGCCAAACGTCCAAGTGGTTGCGGCAGCGACGCTGGCCAGGGCAATGATGATGTTGGTGGGGCGGCGCAGAACCCACAGGAGCGACAGGGCGACGGCGGCAGCTGCAGCGACACCCCAGTATCGCAGGTCTTGCTCGTTGCGCTCGTCGGTGTAATGGCTGCTGTACAGGAGGCCACTGGCTTGAGGAGTTCCGGTGGCAGGGGCTCGGCGGTTTTCGTCCCAGGCTTCGAGGCTGTCGGCCATGGCGCCGCTGAGGTGCCGTGCTTCGAGACTGTCTTTGGTGGCAAAGAATCCAAGCCACAGGGCACTGCTGCCGTCCGTGGCAAGCACGCGGTCAATGGATTCGTCGTCGAGGGCTCGGTCTCGGACGGTGCTGTGGGTGGCGTCGTCGGGCAAGCGGTAATCGGAGGGCTGCGCGTTGCCTGCGGTCGCCACTTGCATGGTCATGTAGTTGCCTGCGCGCATCGCTTCATACGCAGACAATTGGTGGCTGAGGGCGCCGGGGAACTCCCGTTCCAAGAATGCAGTGAGGTCCGCTTGCTCCGACACGAGGGCGTCGAACCCTTCTGCTTGGCGAAGGCTTGGGCCGCCCTCTGCTTGGGGCATGTGGATGGCAATGAATCGGATGCCGTCCAGTTCCTTGAGCATCGCCCGGTACAAAGGCAAGCCATCGTGGTCGGGGACCGTGTCCACGAAATCCACTTCGGGCTCAATGCGTTGGGCGCCTAGAATCGCGCCGCTGGTGACAAGGGCCACCATCGCTAGCACGGCCCAAGGGAGTGCACCGGTTTTCTTCACGCGAGGAAGCTCCACTCAGAGGGGGCGGGCTCCACGTAGAACGCGGTGGCGTAGAGATTGAATTGGACATCCAGGCCAAAGCCGAGGCCTAGAATTCCCTGGCCTGCGGGGTGGTATCCGTGGCTGCGGGGGTACACTTGGTATTCGAATGCGGATGCGGTGGCGGGCACCGGGCCGGCGGTGCTGTCTTCGTATTCTTGCCCAGGTTCGATGCGGTACGATTCGGCGCCGTGGAAGCGGCCGTATTGTTCGTATTCGTTGACCTTGTCCGCGTCGTTGATGCCGCGCACGGTAATGCGTAAGCCATCCATGCCAGGTTGGCTGGCTTCGTCAAAGTCCATGTCCAAGACCACGGTTTGCCAGTTGAGGGCGAGTTGGTGCTGGAAGATGGTTTCGTTGTCTGTAATTGACCCGCTGGACGGTACTGGGATGCCGTATTCCTTGAGCTCGTTCACCGTGTATTCCGTGGCGCTGTCGCAGGAGGGCGTGATGATGATGTATTCTGCTGAACACTGGATGAGGCCCTCAAAGTGAACCGTTGCGCTGTAGGGCTCTTCGGCAAATTGAAGCAAAACGAACACCAGGCTCACGGTGCCGCCGGCTTCGGTGGGCTTGGCTGTGCGCTCGGAGATTTGGTAATTGGTGGCGTCGGCGCGCACCACGTGGAAACCAACGGGGACGTCTTGGAAGACGAAACTGCCGTCGGCGCTCACGGTTTGGCTTCGATTGAGGCCCGGAATGGACACAGTGGCCTCTGAGATTGGGGTTGTGTCTTCGTCTTGCACGACACCGCTTATGGTCATGATTGCGGCGTCGCCGGTGCCGGACGGAGGCAGATTTCCAGTGGTGCCCGGCTTGGAGCCGTCGCCATTCAACGACGGATGATCGTCGCCGGAATCGCTGGTGCAACCGGCAAGGGTCACTGTGGTAATCAGGAGCACCACAATGGGGACTCGAAGCACAGTTCCCGCCGACTTTCGAGGGTACTAAACCCCTTGCCCAAAGACGAGGGGATACGTCAACCCAAAACCCAGAATACTGGCCATGTCAACGGTTCGGATACGCAGGTCAACCTTTTTGGCCAAGTCTGGCTGGCTGGCTCGTGGCCGGGCCGACCGAGTATGCGTTCAAGATCCGCAGCGTCGACAACTTGCTGTGTCGCTTCACCCAAGAAGACCCTCGGGTTCGCATCATTCTCAACCTTTTGCGAAGCGGAGCCCATGAGCCCGTGGAGAAAGCGATCGTCACGATTCTGGCCGATGCACGCACCCGTCAACGGTTTTTGACGGGAGAATTTGCCCGAAAATACGGCACCTTTGACTTGCTCTCTGAAAGCGACGACTATGCCAGCGTGGAAATCAGCACCGCCATCTTGAGCTACTACCAACAGCACGATCCGATCCAACTCACCATCCAAATGCTGGGTCCTGAGACCGTGTTTCAACCGGTGCTGGTGCAAGACGGCTACATCCACATCACCGTCATGAGCCCGAACCCGGACGGACTCAACGCATTCAATCAATTCACCCAGCACATGCGCCGCGTGGTGCCTGCGGACGACTTCAAGCTCCTCCACGTGGGCGAGTACCAACCCGATTTGCGTCTCAAGGGCCGGGCTAAAGCCATCACGGCGCGCCAGGAAGAAGTGGTCAAAATGGCGATTGCCATGGGCTACTACAACGATACGCGCCAATGCAACCTCGAAGACCTTGCCGAAGCGTTTGGAATCAGTAAGGCCGCCGTGCACAAGCGGCTCCAGATGGCTGAAAATAGCCTCATTCGGGGCCAATTCGAGTGACCCTGTCGGTCCAAAATGTGTCCCGGTCCTTCGGGCGGCGACCGGTGCTCAAGGGCATCCAGTTGACCCTTGAACCAGGGCAGCGCCTGGGTCTGTTGGGTCCCAATGGTAGTGGAAAAACCACGTTGCTGCGCCTCTGCGCCGGCACCCTAAGGCCGACCGAAGGGGACGTGCAATTCGACGGCGCCTCCACCATGCAGCCAGATGGCCGCCGAGGGGTTGCATTTGTTTCCCAGGAGGCCCCGGTTTACGCTGAACTCACGGTCCTGGAGCACGTTCAGTGGTGGGCCAGCGTCAACGGAAAAACGCCCGCGGGTGCTGAAGCTCTTCTGGATGACGCAGGCCTTCATCGATTCACCCACGCCAGTTCCGCGAGCTTGAGCCGAGGCCAGCGCCAACGCCTCGCTTTGTGCATGGCATTGGCCACAAAGCCCAGGCTCTTGCTGTTGGATGAGCCCACCACCGCACTTGACACAGAAGGCCGAGACTGGCTCGTTGATCAACTCAAAAACAGCGACGCCGCCATGCTCCTAGCCACCCATGAAACCGATCTCGTGGACGCACTGGGATTAGAAACGCGCCACCTCAACGGGGGCCGCCTCCAGTGAGCTTCAAGGCGCTCCTTTGGAAGGATGTGCGTCGAGAACTTCGAGGCAAAGAAAGCCTGCAAGCCGGCGCCGTTCTTGTGGGGCTGCTGTTTTTGCTCTACCTGTTTGCCCTCGCGGACCTGAAAACGCCCCGGCTCGCCGCCATCGCCATTTGGACGCCGCTCCTGTATGGAACCGCAGCCCTGTCTGGCCGAGGTGTTGCCACCGAAATGCAACGAGGCACCCTGGATTTGCTGCGCTCTGCGCCCGTGCCCACCGCGTGGCACGGCTGGAGCCGCACCCTCGTCAACCTTGCCCTTGCCGCCATTCTCGCCGCGACCACTCTCCTGCTTGGCGCCGTTGGGTTCCTGCTTCCGCTCACCCCTCCTTTGTGGCTCGTGGTAGCCCTTGCCGCCATTGGCCTCAGCCTTGCCGGCAGCCTCGCAGGGGCTCTGGCCGCGCAAGCCCGGGCCTCCGAGGTGCTGATGCCGATTCTTCTTGTTCCCGTGGCGGCTCCCCTGGTCCAAGCCGGGGTGGTGGCCACCTTCGCAGCACTTTCCGGGGAATTGGATCGCTCGGCGCTACTGCTCATGGCCGGATATGACTTGATTTTGCTCGGAGTCGCATGGATTCTCTGGCCCTTTGCGTTGGACACAGA
>JBFJXT010000198.1:0-4299 GCA_041623015.1 Thermoplasmatota archaeon
ACCAGTGGTCGGCGGAACTCACAGGCACCGTCATGAGGGATGCGAAGACGAGGGCAAGTATGATTGAGTGAGTCTTTAGAGACGTCATCAGAGCCCAACGGCTGTAGCTAAACTTGTAGTTTTTCCATTTCCAATCATCCCTATTGCCTGGGGCTGAGGGCGCCCCTGAAGTACCGCTTCGAGCTGCCACAACTGACCATGGCTCGCGTCGTCGTTTCTGATCCCCTCGCCGAAGAAGGATTTGCGTTGTTGCGCACCCGAGGGCACGACCCGGTGGATATCACCGGCCTCGAAGGGGATGAACGCGCAAAGGCGGTCAAGGACGCCGAGGCCTGGGTCATTCGCAGTGGCACTCGCCTGGGGGCCACTGACTTTGCCGCCGCGTCGCAGCTTCGTGCGGTGGGTCGTGCTGGCGTCGGTGTGGACAATGTAGATTTGGCCGCCGCCACCGAATCGGGCGTCGCCGTGTTCAACAGCCCAACCGGCAACATCACCAGTGCCGCCGAACAAGCCTGGGCATTGATGCTGGGTGCTGCTCGGCGCGTGCCTGAAGCGGATTCAGCCATGAAGCAAGAAGACTGGGCCCGCAAGCGCTTGAAGGGCGTCGAATTGGCAGGCAAAACCATCTTCGTCGTGGGGCTTGGCCGCATCGGTCGCATGATGGCCAAGCGCGCCCAAGCCTTCGAAATGGTCACCATTGGTTTTGATCCGTTTGTCACGGTAGACGCCGCCAAGGGCTTCGGCGTGGAGCGCGTGGAATTGGACGAGGGCTTCAGTCGCGCCGATTTTGTCACCTTCCACACGCCTTTGACGCCGGAAACCAAGCACATGCTGGATGCGCGTCGATTGGCGCTCATGAGGCCCGGCGCCATCATCGTCAATGCGGCGCGAGGCGGCCTCGTGGATGAGTCTGCGTTGCTTTCGGCACTCGACGAAAACAGAATCCAAGGCGCTGGGATCGACGTGTGGATGTCTGAGCCCCCAAATGAATGGGCCTTGGCCAAACACCCACGGGTCGTCGCCGCGCCGCACCTTGGGGCAAGCACCCATGAAGCCCAAGTGAAAGCCGCCGTGCAAGCAGTGGAGCGCGTCTGTGACTTCCTAGACACGGGCGATGCTGGCAGTGCCGTGAATGCTCAAGTGCGCGTGCCAGAAGCGATGCGCCCGTGGGTGGGGCTCGCAGAATCCTTGGCCGGCTTTGGCGCCCAGGCGCTGGAAGGCACCATGTCAGAATTGGTGGTCATGAACGGACCAGATCTTGATACGGAAGCGCTCCGCGTCCACGGCCTCGTGGGGGCACTTCGCGCCGGCACCGATGAGCCGGTCAATGCGATCAATGCCCCTGGCATGGCCACGGAAAAAGGCTGGACCGTTGCCACAAAAGGCATCTCAGACACGGAATATGTTGGCGTTGAGCTTCGAAGCAATGGCCACTCCATTCGCTTGGAAGGCACCTACACGCCCCATTATGGCGCCCGTGTAACTCGAATCGATGGCTTTGATGTGGACTTCCGTCCCGAGGGTCGGTTCTTGTTCACCCGCCACGATGACGTTCCTGGTGTGCTTGCGGGCATCACTCGAATCTTGGCAGACGCTGGCGTGAATGTGGCAGACTTGAGCTTGGCTCGCGATGGAAAGGGATCAGCCGTTGCGGTCATTCGCGTGGATGGTGGCGTGCCTCGGGATGCACGGGATGGCCTGCGTGGCTTCGAAGGCATTCGAGAAGCGCACCGGGTTCGCTTCGATTGAGCAGCGGCGCGAAAAATTAGGGTCGGGTATCCTACTTGCCTAGCGTCAGCAACGCCAGACGGGGCTCAGCGGCAACAAAGGGAGAAGGAGGGAAAAGGAGTGGTTCAGGCTTACAGCTTGGTCACTTCGAAGTTGTCGATGGCCCAACCGTCGTAGTTGTTGTAGGAGCCGTCAATACTGTCGAAGAAGAAGCGCACGTAGGCGGTGCTGTCGCCAGCCCAGGAGTCCAGGCTGTAGGTGGCACCGGTCCAGGTGGCTTGGTTGGCGTCGGTGCTGTCCCATTGCTCGAGGGTGGTCCAGGAGGAACCATCGGCGCTGGCTTGCACGCGCATGATGTCGTAGGCGCCGCCGCTGTAGGTCTCAGTCTCCCACTTGTGGTCGAAGTTGAGGGTGGCGGTGGTTGCGCCGCTTAGATCCAAGAGGATGCGGGCCCAGCCGGTGGCTTGTGCGCCGGTGCTGTATTCGCAGTCAACGGCTTCGTTGAATTGCAAGCTGGTGGTGGGGTTGCCGCCAAGGCAGCCGGAGCTGACGCGCCATAGGTCGCTGCTGCCGCTGCTCTTGGTGAAGCTGGTGGTGCCTTCGAAGTCGTCGCTGTAGACAACGGTGGGGGTTCCGCCACCGCCGCCACCGGCGGCTGCTGCGGCCACGAGGGCTGCGGCGTCGACGCCACCGTATCCGAAGCTGCTGTCCCAGCCAGCGGCGCCGTAGTCCACGGCGGTGCTTTGGAGCATGCTGCGCAATTCGCTGTTGGTGAGGGTGCCGTCCACGGTCAAGGCGAGGGCAGCGGCGCCGCTCACGATGGGCGTGGCCATGCTGGTGCCGTCGAGGTACACGTAGGAGGCGTCGTTGCTGTTGTATGCGGCAGCGATCTGCACGCCGGGGGCGCTGATTTCGAGTTGGCTGCCGTAGTTGCTGAAGGACGCGCGGTTGTGATTTTGGTCGTATGCACCAACGGCCATTGCGTTGCTGTAGGCGGCGGGGTAGCCGACGGGGCCGTTGTCGTTGCCACTGGCGGCGATGACGATGGCACCGCTGTTCCAGGCGTAGTTCACGGCGTCCAGGATGGTTTGGCTGCCGGGGCCACCGAGACTCATGCTGAGAATGTGGGCGCCTTGGTCGGCGGCGTAGGTCATGCCGTTGGCGATTTGGGCGTGGGTGCCGCTGCCGGCGCCGTTCAGGACGCGCACGGGAAGGATTTGGGCTTGGGCCACACCGGCCACACCGAGGCCGTTGTCCGTAAGGCCAGCGGCCGTGCTGGTCACGTGGGTGCCGTGTCCGTTGGCGTCATTGGGGTCGTTGTCGTTGTAGACAAAGTCCCAGCCTTGGAGGTAGTTGCCGATGTCTTCGTGGGTCTTTCGCAGGCCACTGTCGAGGATGGCGAGTTTGACGCTGCTGTCGCCGAGGGTGGTGTCCCAGGCGGTTTCCACGTTGACGTCCTTGATGCCCCATTGGCAGCATCCGTAGTAGACTTCACTGGGGACGAAGGAGCCGTGGAAATCGGCGGCTTCCTTCTGGATGTAGCGCACGTTCTTGTCGGCGTCTACGTTGCGAGCGAAGGCTTGGGGCTCTTCGACGTCAACGAGGACGAACTTGATGGCGTGGTTGACGCTGGTGATTGGTTCGCCGTGGAATTCGTCGCCGATGGCAACGCTGCGGGCGAGGCTGTACAGGCCGATGATATATTCGCCGGGCTCGTCAATGGGCGAGTCCGTATATTCGGGGTCGATGCCCAAATTTACGTCTGGAGTCTCCACGCCAAGTAGATCTTCGGCGAGGCGGTTGACGGTATCAGCGGGGGAGGCAGCGGTGACGCTTGCAAGCAAGGCCACGGTGATGAGTGCCAGGATTTGTGTCTTCATGGTTGGTCCTCCGAACGCCCCCGAAGGGGGTCGGACACTCCCGCACGCCAGGGTGCCTACAGGGATGTATTGGATACGCCTGGGGCACAGGCCAAGGGTCAACTAGTCCAAGCTCGCTACCTTTCATATATTCATCCTTTTTGGTGATTTTAGTCCAAGGCTCGCCATAAAAATTGGAAATGAGCGCATTGGCAGAGAATGTGGCGGCCCCGTGGCGCCCGCCATGCTCAAGACGCCGCCATGACTGCCCACAGCGTGGAGATGGACTACGACAACCTTCCCGAGGTGTTCGACCTCGACGTGACTGGCAAACCCACCGTGGCGGACATCATGGCCATGTGGAAGAATGGCGGCGGTTTCACAGCCAAGAAACTCGCCGTGGCCAGTGACCTCTTGCACCGAATGGTCGTGGATGAAGACCAGAAGGTGATTCTCAGTTTCCCTGCCTGCATCATGGCCACCGGAACCCGTGGGGTTCTGCGCGACTTGGTCAAGCACAAACTCGTCGACGCCATCATCACCACCTGCGGCACCCTCGATCACGACTTGGCGCGCCTCTGGGAGCCCTACTACGCGGGCCGATTCGACCTCGACGATCGAGAACTTCACCAACACGGGGTCAACCGCCTCGGCAACGTCCTCGTGCCCAACAGCAGCTACGGGGAAATTCTCGAGTACAAACTGCGACCCC
>JBFJXT010000199.1:0-4266 GCA_041623015.1 Thermoplasmatota archaeon
CCACCCCCAATCCCGGTACGGACTTGTTCACCGTAGAGAGCGCCAGCGACAGCGTGTTTCGAGCGGCGGCTGAGGCAGACGTTCGATTACGCGTCATAGACGGAGACGGCCAAGGGTTCCGTTCTGGCACTTCGGATTTGTTCTTGGCAACGGAGGAGGTCGTATACGACAATGAGGATGAATCCAGTCTTGCCGCCTTGGAGGTGCTTGAGCAAGCGGTGCGGCGTTGGATGGATCAACGGTTGCTTGCGGAGGCTGATGATGCGGCGGCTTTTCCTCTAAGCATCACCCTCGTCTTCGAGCCTCGCACTTTGGATGTGACCGATTCAGGTCCGAACAGCAATTCACCGCCCCCTCCAACACCCGAGGACCCAAACCCGCCGCCAGACACGACGCGGCCAGACCCCGACAATTCGCCAGAAACCAACGAGACAATACCCTCAGATGTTCTGGATGCCGCTGAGCCAACGGGAGCTATTCAGCGCAATATCCGCCCTGAAGACGTGGAGCCACCTTTCCCGGTTCGAAGCCTCCTTCTGACATTTGCTTACGTGCTCCCAGCGGGGCTGCTTGCTCAAGTTCATGCCAGCAATTTGCATGCCGAGCGCGTCCGGCGCCGGGGCGTCATGCTGCTGTCGGCCCCCCTCAACAGTCGCCAAATACTGATAGGAAAGAGCCTGCCCGCTCTGGCGCTCACGGTGCTAATCGCGGCGGGCGTCACCCTCGCCCTGGGCGCCGGGCTGCTTGGATTCCTTGCCAGCCTCAGCTTTCTGGGCTTCCTGTTCACACTCACTTCATTCCTTGCAGTGTTGGCGCGTTCTCCTCGAGAATTGAGCCTCTTGCAAGTGGCCGCAACGACGCTTCTGAATGCGTTCTTGTTCCTGCCCGCCATGTTTCCAAGCTTGCCTCCAGTGGCGTTTTTGAGCCCAGTGCATGTGGTAGCAGCCGGCATTCGCGGCGACCCCGTCACAGTTGGCCAGTTCCTGTACGCAACGTTGCCCATTGGATTGGCAGCCGTCGCCCTGGGCGCCCTGGCCATTGGGATGACCCGCGAGGAATTGCTGTTTAGCGTCCGAAGTGGCAGTGCCCGGCTCCTTGACGCGCTCGGCGCCGTAACCCACCGACATTGGCAAGTGTTGTTGGCCGGCATTCTGGTGGTTCCATTCGTGTTCGTGGCCCAATTGATGGTGTTCGTGCTCGCATCCATCCTGGGCATTGGGGCCGCGCTGGTGATGTTCCTCGCGCTCTCCGTGGTGCTCGAAGAAATTGCCAAGGGCGCCGTGGTGTGGGCAGGTCGAAGGCCTGACAAACACCTGCCAGAGACCACCATTAGCCCGACGATTCTTGGACTGCTTGTGGGGGCGGGCTTCTGGCTGGGAGAAAAATCGTACCTGATTTTGACCCTCGTTGGCTTCGAGGACCTGCCCTTTGCCCGGGAGGCACTCATGGTGCTTGGCACCGGCCCAGGCATCGTTGGCATCACCATTCCGCTGTTTTTGCACGCGACGACGGCCGTTGTGATGGCCCACGGCGCTGCCCGAACCCGGGGCTGGCTGTTTGCGTCCTTCGTGGTCGCAGCAATTCTTCACTACGGCTACAATTACGTGCTTCTCGGAGGTTTCCTATGAGCCGCCACTCCAGTAGCAATGAGCTACTAATTCAATTGCTTAATACTACTAAAGGAGGGCAGACATGAGCGCATTGGCCGCCCTGGCTCGCAAGGAGCTTCGAGATGTGCTTCGAGAAAAGAGCCTCATCACCGCATTCTTGATTCAAATGCTGCTTGCGGGATTCAGCGCACTCCTATTGGCAGGCCTCACGGCACTCCATTCTCCCGAAACCCTAGATGCAGCCCCCGAGGCATCCGTTGCCTACGTGGGAGATGGCGCCTTCGAGATTTACCTGAGAGACCAAAGAAATCTAGATGTCACGCGCACCACTGGATCTCTGGCCGTCGAAGGATTCCACGCGGGGGCCTTTGATGCCGTGATCGAAGAACAAGCAACCGACCCCGATGGTGTTCGAAGCATCACCTTGATCCTTGCCGAAGGGGAATTGGAGACGACCCTCCTCTCGACTCAGCTTCGTCAGTTGCTGATTCAATACGAAACGGACCTGCGAGAAGACCGCAGCCATCGCCTTGAGCAAGACCTAGTCTTGCTCGAAAAAGGCCCTCGATCTGAAACTCCATACACCTTTGTCTACACGACGCTGGTGCCACTGCTTGTCATCACCCCCGTGTTTCTCAGTGGAGCCATTGCAGGCGATGCGCTTAGCCAAGAATCCAAGACGCGCACGCTTCTGCTTCTTCGATCGGCGCCGGTGTCCCCCACGATGCTTGTGCTTGGAAAACTGCTGATTCCCGTGTTGCTCGTGCCCATCCAAGTTTCCGTCTGGCTAGTGCTATTCTGGTTCAATGGCTTCCCGACCGCGTCCCCCGGACTTGTCCTGGTCGCCGCCACCATCATGGGCATCCTGCTCACCGCAGCTGGAACCACCATTGCTGCCACGGTCCGAAACGAGAGCACCACCCAAGCGGCCTACGCCATCCTCGTGTTGGCCCTCGGCGTGCTGTCTCTGTTGCTCCCAAGAGACCCCTTGAATCTCATTGCGCTGCTTTCGGTGGGCGTATTGGAATCAAAAGGAATCGCGACGCTTGCCCTACTGTCGGGGCTGGCAACAGCGGCCTTGCTGGTGGCTGTGTCGTTTACGCGCCGCAGAATCGTCTCCGATGCCCTCTAGACTCAGGCCATGGCAAAGGTGCGCGCCTGCACCACGGCCCCTCTCGGCTTGAGCCACGTTTCCAAAAACGCAACGTGACCTGGGCTGACGCGATACGAATCTACGTCATCGAACCGCTCAAAGCCAACCACCAAGATCATGTCTTGTTCGCCGTCCAAGCACCGGCCAGCACGAAACCCGATGACGCCAGGAAACCCAGGAAACGACCGGTTTGCGGCCTCAATCACATCCTGAACGTCGGCGTCTGCGCGGCGACCATCCGAAAATCGCACCCAGACCGTGCGAACCACTGGCCAATCCATGGAGGCGGCAGCATCAGGCACCGTTTGAACGCAACCGACAACGACGCGGTGCCACCAAGGGCCACAAACGAATTACTCGAAGCAATCCGCTGCATCGCGAGACGCCATCCAAGTGGCGTCATGGCCCCCGCCCCAAGATTGCCCCGGCACCATGACGCCATGCACTTGCTCTTGAATGGCTACCAATGGAATCAATTCCTCGGCCGAAGCTGCCCGCAGAGCATTCATGGATGCGGTGCGAACCAAACCCTTCCCGACGGGCTGTCCGTCCGTGATGAGCCGCCCATCAATGGTCGCCACCCAATCGGATCCGGTGACTCGGCGAAAGAAGCGGACCCGCGCCGAGGGGTCCTGCCAGAATTCAAATCGGTCCGTTTGGCCATGGTAGAGGGCTTCAACGCGGTGGGTGCTGTTCATCGAGTCCCACTCGCCGCGGCGCATATCAGGGCTTGAGGTGCGGCTCTTGTCGATGATCAGCATTTGTCCAAGACTAAGGCCCAAAAGCCCCAATTCCCCATTGGGATAATGCCCTAATTTCCCCGCTCTGTTTGCGTTGTTTGCATGAACAATGAGCGAGCATAGTACCCTTTTCTCGCTGAACTTTGGTAGTTTCCTGGTATTGGAGTTGTTAATCTCGATGATAGATGACGACCAATTCGGCACGTTCCATGCTTCAGCCGCACCATACCACCAAATTAGCGCGAAACATCAGAGTTTTCATTCATCACTAGGGTTTTTCTTGGGACATCCCCCGCTTTATTGGGGAATCCTAGCCGCGAGAATTGGCCCAAATGCGATACTTTTGGGACAATAGCCTTTTTGTTGTGTTAAAGCACCTAGTAAAGTAAACAGAAAGTCGCTTTATGGGGTGCCATGAGCCGGTTGATGGTGTCGAGATTCGAAACGGAAACCTTCAAGAGACTAAGGCGCTCCGAAGCTTGGGTGGTCACCATGCCAACGATTGCAATCACGGACCAAGAAGAGTATTCCGACATCGACTTCCCGCTCAAAGGCACCCGCCTTGAGCTCGTTGTCGATTTTGGCACAGAAGTCCCTGAAGCCGCTTACAGCCGTTTCCTGGCCCAAGCACTGCGCAGTCTCGCCGACCGTGCAGAAGCAGGCAAGGCCTCGCTGGTCAAGGTTGTTGACCCGGCGCCGCCCCAGATACCTTCAAATGAATCGGTTACGCGTGCCCTCGATCTTCTGAAGAGCGCCGAGCGGC
>JBFJXT010000200.1:0-4227 GCA_041623015.1 Thermoplasmatota archaeon
GCAATGCCATCAGGCAATTGGCTCCAAAGCAACGGCTTCTTGCCAAACCGATCTCGGGCCAGGTACAACTTGGCGGTTTCTCGATCCCAGATGGCAATCGCCATCATGCCCGCAGCCCGCGAAATGGCCGCTTCGGGACCTAGCGCATCGCAGAGCGCGCCACGGGTTTGCGTATCGGCATGGCCACGCCACTCGCCGGTGAGATCGGCTCGGTGGTCTTGGTGGTCGTAGATTTCTCCATTGAACACCAGCACGTACCGGCCACTGGGGCTGAGCATGGGCTGGGCACCGGCATCGCTCACATCGAGAATGCTGAGGCGCGCGTGGGCCAACCAGGGCGCTCCGGTTTCCGTCCACGTGCCTTGTGCGTCGGGCCCTCGGTGGTGCAAATGGCTCAATAAATCGGGGTATGCTTTATTCGAACCCGGTCGCCACACGCCCCCAATGCCACACATTGCAATGCGGCCGAGTCTCCAAGGAGGGATAGGGTTGTCGTGATGCGCAAGGGGAACCGGTCAAGAGCAATGGCTGGCTGGCCCCCTTGTGTCAAAGGCAGTGGTCACGGGCGGAGCAGGATTCATTGGCAGCCATTTGTCAACATTGCTCTTGCAAGAAGGATGGAGCGTTGTGGTGGTCGATGACCTGAGTACAGGAGATGCCACCCGAGTTCCAGAGGGAGCCAGATTCATCCAAGGCAGTGTCCTTGACCAAGCCACCCTTGATGCCGCCTTGCCCGGCGTTGATGTTGTCTTCCACCAAGCGGCGCTTCCAAGCGTTGGCCGAAGTGTTGCCGACCCGGAACGCAGCATCACCGTCAACACCATGGGCACACTCGCGGTCCTCGAAGCGATGCGCAGGCACAATGTCCCCCGCATTGTTTACGCCGCCAGCAGCAGCGCCTACGGAGACACAGAAGTGCTTCCCAAAGTCGAATCGATGCCGGTGCTTCCCCGCAGCCCATACGCCGCAAGCAAATTGGCCGGCGAACACTTGATTCACGGGCACGCCCACAGCTTTGGAATCAAAGGGGTCTGCCTGCGCTACTTCAACGTCTATGGGCCAGGCCAGCCCGCCAGTGGCGGATACCCCGCCGTCCTTCCCGCTTTCCTAGACGCGGCCACTCAATGCAAACCGATTCGCATCGATGGGGATGGCTTGCAGAGTCGCGACTTCACCTACGTGGAGGACGTGGCTCGAGCCAACCTCGCCGCCGCCATTGCAGACCTTGATGGACCCGTCACGTGCAACATTGGCGCCGGCGGCCGAACCACCATCCTGGACGTGGCCAAAGGCATCCTCGACGCCACGGGGGCAAACGTGCCAATTGAGCATGGGCCAAGTCGAGCCGGTGATGTGCGCCACAGCCAAGCAGACATCGGCCGCGCCCGGGAAGTTCTCCAGTGGACGCCCCAAATCCCTTTCCAAGAAGGCATGCGCCGAACCGCCCAAGCCTTCCTGCAAGCACTCAACGCCTGAGCCTGAGTGAATGAGAACGATTGTAACCGAGTCGGCTCTGAAAGGTTCAATGGCTTCCGATCTGAATCTCCCCGAGGGGATGCGCACCGTCGAGTGGGATGCCGATCGCGTGGAACGATTCTGGAGCTTCGTGGCTGCCAACATCGACCATTTTCGACCCACATTTGCCGGTGAGCAATGGAGCCCCGGCTTCCTTTCCTCGATGATTCAACACGCCCCACGCGGAGGCGACGTGGTGGAGATTGGATTCGGAACCGGTCGTTTCCTTTGCCGCGTGGCTCGACGTGCTGGCTCATACGTGGGCGTGGAATCGAACCCCCTCGCCGTCGAACAAGCACGAGAAGCCTTTGGCGATCTTCCAGGCGTTCGCTTTGAACAAGGGACCGCCCTCGACTTGAGCAGCCTGCCAGACGACAGCGCTGACACCCTGTTCATTTTCGAAGTGATCGAGCACCTGAGCTCCGAGCAATTGGATGCGTTCATGGCAGAAGCCCGGCGCGTCTTGCGCCCCGGCGGCCGCTTGGTTGCGACCACGCCAAACGCCGAAAACCTCGTTGCCGGCATGGTTGGTTGCCCTGACTGTGGCAGCGTCTTCCACCGCGTCCAGCACATGCAATCCTTCGATGCTGACCGCTTGAAGAGCCTCGTTCAAGGCGCTGATTTTTCAGGCGTTCGGGTCCGTGCGTCTATTCCAACCCTTGGCAAGTACCGAGCATCGAGCCGGATGTTTTCGAAGCTGTTGCCGAACCACTGCCGGACGCTCATCATGGACGCCCGCGCTCCGGCGGCCAATGCGTAAGCTGATCATCTCGGCACTGCCGAACCTTGTCTTCGCCCTAGCATCCATCGCCGGAGGCGTCGGCACCTTACTGCTCGCAGAACAATTGAGCCCATCCTCGTTCGGATTGCTGCGCTGGGTCGTGGCTCTCGTGGGCGTCCTGGCGGTCGCTGGAGAACGCGTTTCTCGCGGCGTGCTGATTCGAGACGCCATCAATGCCAGGGTGGATCCGCCCGTTCGCCGCGCCGTGGCCTGGAAACACGCCATCGCCCTAGCCCTTGCTGGAATCGGGGGCTTGTTCGTGCTCTGGCAATGGGGCCCAACCTCAACCTCCTCCGATGTGATTTGGGCCGGTGCACTGCTTGCCGCGCTCATGGGCATCCACCACTTGCGGTTCCGAACAGTCTGGGCGGAAGTGGACGGCCGCCTCGGCCCCTGGTATGCTGCCAGTGGATTGTCTCGAAGCCTGCCGTTGCTGCAAGTTGCGGCCGTGGCATGGCTTGGCACCACAGGTTTGGCGGTAGCTGCCTTCGTGTTGTTCTTGCCACTTGTGTCCCTCATTTGGCCACGCAAAGCCGCGGCGCACACCCAGGGGCATGAAGAAGACAAAACTGCCGCTGGTGGCCCGAAATCTAGCCTCGACTTGGACCTCGTCTTGAGTCGATCTCGCTTGCTTATTGCCACTGCCGCCGGCAACGCCATTTTCCTGTTTGCCGACGTGCTCTTCATTGGCATTCTCTTGGATTCTGCCTCCGTTGCGCCCGTGGCACTTTCCTCTGCACTTGCCATGGTGAGTGTGACGGTCCTAACTGCGGCTGCTCCTCGCTGGTTGCGCCGCGTGCTCACTGGAGACGACTCTGGGCCCCTTCTGCGCACCACCATTGGCCTGTGGCTGATTCACCTCATCGGCGCCTCCGTGGCCTTCCTGCCCCTGCAAATCTTGTTTCCCAACGCGCCCCTTCGCTGGGACATCCACGTCTTGATTGTGGCTTGGCATGGATTTCTGATTTACCACGCCATGGTCACCGGGCCCTTCGTTCACCGGGCCGCCATTTACCGATTCCACGCCACTGCCATCGTGCTTCTGGCCGTGGCCAACGTCATTGGAGACATCATCGCCCTGCCCCTGTACGGCATCATCGCAGCACCCCTGGTGTCCCTGGCCGTGCTTTCTCTGCACCATGTCATCACCCTCTGGGTCTCCCTTCCTAAGGGCAAACCGGATTTCACGCGCATCGCCACCTTCCTCGTGCCGGTACTCGGTGCAGGCACAGCAGTGATCGTGGCACTCTGACGCTTGGGCCGCACGAACCCCTTTTCCCCGGTCGCCACCTGCGCCAATGTGTGTCCGCGCCCGACGCCGTGACCCAGGCCAATCTCGTGACCGGAAAGCGCGTGTTTGCCTTCGAGGAAGGCGACGCCAGCATGAAGCACGTCCTTGGTGGCAAAGGCGCCAATCTTGCAGAGATGGCCCGCATAGGCTTGCCGGTTCCCCACGGATTCACCATCACCGCCCAAGAGTGCATTCGCTACGAACAAGTGGGCGGCATCGACGCAGACCTTCGCGGCGACATGGAAGCCGCCATGCACGCCCTCGAAGCCAAGGCAGGCATGAAATTCGGAGACCCCGAAAACCCCCTCCTCGTCAGTGTCCGTAGTGGCGCCTCCGTGAGCATGCCCGGCATGATGGACACCGTGCTCAACCTGGGCCTCAACGATAAGACCGTCGAAGCCCTCGCCAAAGCCACCGGCAACCGACGGTTTGCATACGATTCCTACCGCCGATTCTTGACCATGTTTGGCGACGTTGTCCTCAACATTCCACACGTTCGCTTTGAGTCGCGCTTCTTTGCGGCCAAGGAAGCGGCTGGGGTTGAACAGGACTACGAGATTCCGGCCGAGGCTCTGCGCGCCTTGTGTGACGAATTCAAGGCCATTATCGCAGAGGAAACCGGCAAGGCATTTCCGCAGGA
>JBFJXT010000201.1:0-4202 GCA_041623015.1 Thermoplasmatota archaeon
CAGCTCCATCACTTCCATGATGGGGCGATCCGGCATGCGACCACTAAAGACGAGGCCGCCAGCTTCCAAGCGCTCGATGTACTCTGGGTTCATCTCGTAGCGGTGGCGGTGACGCTCGCCGATGCGCGTGGCACCGTACAGTTGCGCCGCGAGGCTACCTTCTTTGAGGTCACAATCGAAGTTCCCAAGCCGCATGGTGCCGCCGAGGTCTTGGATTTCGTATTGCTCAGGAAGAATGCAAATGACTGGATGGGCCGTGTCGGGCTCCATTTCGGTGCTGTAGGCACCTTCGAGGCCGCACACGTCTCGCGCGTATTCCACGATGGCCAATTGGAAGCCAAGGCAGATGCCCATGAAGGGCACCATGTTTTCTCGAGCATACCGCACGGCACTGATTTTGCCTTCCGTGCCTCGGTGGCCAAAGCCAGGGCCCACCATGACGGCGTCAGCAGAGCGCAAGTCGGCCCAGGCCTGGTCGTCGCCGGCTTCGAGGTTTTCGCCCTCAATGAAGAGGATGTTTGCCTTGCAGTCAAGGCTGGCGCCCGCATGGCGAAGCGCTTCGGTGATGCTGAGGTAACTGTCGGCCAAATTGGTGTACTTGCCAACGAAAGCCACGGTCACTTCGCCCTTGGGCTTGACGAGTCGGCGCACCAATTCGCGCCATGTGTCCAAATTGGGGGCCTGAACCTTGTCGCCTAGGTTGAGGCGCTCCACGATGGTGTCGGCCACGCCTTGCTCTTCCAAAAGCAGGGGCACTTCGTAAATGCTGGAGCAATCGTGTGCGCTGATGACGTTGTTTTCAGGTACATCACAGAACGATGCAATCTTGGCTCGGGTGTCCTCCTCAAGAGGCGCTTCGCAGCGGCAGACGATGTAATCGGGGTGCAAACCAATCGCCTTCAGGTCGCGCACGGTGTGCTGCGTTGGCTTGGTCTTCTGTTCGCCCACGGCACCCATGACGGGCACAAGGCTGGTGTGCAGGAGCACCATGTTTTCGTCGCCAACCGTCCGGTGCAACTGGCGCACCGCTTCCAAGAACGGAGCCGATTCGATGTCACCGACGGTGCCGCCCACTTCCACCAACACAACGTCTGCCTTCGAGCGTTCGCCCGTGGCTTGAATCCATTCCTGGATTTCGTTGGTCACATGGGGAATGATTTGCACGGTTTTGCCCAAGTAGTCGCCTCGGCGCTCCTTGGCAATCACGTGCTTGAACACGCGGCCCGTTGTGATGTTGTTGTAGCGGTCCATGTGGATGTCGAGGAAACGCTCGTAGTTTCCAAGATCCAAGTCCGCTTCGCTGCCATCGTCCAAGACGTACACTTCACCGTGTTCAAACGGATTCATGGTGCCCGCGTCCACGTTGAGATACGGGTCAATTTTGATGGCCGAAACTGAAAGGCCACGGGCCTTCAGCAGGCGCCCGATGGAACTGGTGGTAATCCCTTTGCCAAGCCCCGAGAGGACGCCCCCGGTGACCACGACGTACTTCGTGTTGGTCAACGGAAACCGCTCTAGGCTGGGGGGCTATATGGGCACTTTGATGGTGGCCTCGCGGGCTCACCCGATTGAATTCAATGATTGAAACAACCGAATTAAAACGAAACAACTTGGTTTCGGGTTACTTCAAAAATGGCAAAAGGGATGCAGCCGGGATGATTCAAAAATCCTCATCTGCCGTTCAACTGACTGGCGTTCTCGCGGCCCTTCTTCTCGCCCTCGCTCCCGGCTCCTTGGCGGCCACCGTCGCTGACGCGCCCATTGTACTCGGTGCCGATACCCAAGCGTACCTAGACCAAGCCGTCGCCGATGGCCTCCTGGACCAGGATCTCGTTGATGACATTCGTGCCATAGCCGCCGCACCGGATGCCAAATTGCACAAGGATGTCTTTGCCCGCTACCTGGAAGCCCTCGGCGCCCAGCCCGTTCTCGAATCAAACGAAGTGTGGTCCTGTGAGGATTCCTGCCGCGGACAATTCGACGCCTGCTATGCCCAATGCAAAGCACAATTTGAGGCCTGCATGGCGGCCGGCGGAGATTCTGATATTTGCCACGCGCTGCGCCAGCGATGCGTGGATGCATGTGAAAACCAGTACCGTGCGTGCAGGCGTCTCTGCGATGCGCCGGTCGTTCGCGAATTGGTCGACTTGCGCACCTTGGTGGTGGCGTAGACAAAATCGCCGTGGGCTCCCGCACCCCTTTTCCCACCCCCCTGCCTCGCCGAGTCTATGCCCGTCACGAACGTCGCCCTCAAGTCTGTGGAGGCGCGTCGATACCAGGACGCCACCGGCAAGGTGCAAATCCGAATCGACCACAATTCCCACTTGGCTAACGTGGTTCAATCAGACAAGAAATTGGCCGTCGAATTCCAATTCACCACCAGTTACGGCGCCCTTGGCGTCATCAAAGCAGAAGGCACCCTCACCTGGGCCGGCGACGGAACCGACGACGCCATGACCCACTGGAATGCCAAGCGCGCCCTTCCACCAGAAATCGCCCAACAAGTTCACCAAGGCATCCTCGCGGCGTGCCTTCCTGAAGCTGTTGGCCTCTCCAAGATTGTGCGCATGCCCCCGCCGATTCCGTTGCCTCAAGTGCAAGTGGGCCAAAAGGACGCCCAAGCGGAAGGATCACTGCCTCCAATGCCGAGTGATTCTCCCGAAATTGGCTGATCAAAGGCACGGCTGGGCTCTGGACAGCTTCCCTCCTGGGAGAATCCGAGCCCTTATTTACGTCCGTCATCTGGCTTCCTACGCAAGGGATGCCCATGGCCCGCTCCATCGAACGCCGCACCACGACGACGCGCACGACCCGGTCCAGTACGCGGACCGGCGCTGACGAGATTAAGAAGAACCTCACGAACGTGGCGTCCGAGATCGCCCTTGTGCGTGACCAGGCTCGCCAAGAGGTTGAGAGCCTGGAACGCATCCGTGGGATGCTGGGTACCGGGTACCTCGAAAACCTCCTTTCGAGCATCGAGGACCTAGAAACCCGCATCGAGGAACTCGAGAACATCAGTCTCGAAGCCCGCGGTGAAGTTCAGCGCACCGAGCGCGAACTGGAGACGGAGCAGGAGCGCCTGCGCAAACTCTGGGACGCTTACAAGAGCCAGGAAGACGAACTGGACCGCCTCAAGCGTGACTACCCCTTGATGGAAGAGAAGCTGTTCGAACGCGAACGCCTCGTCGAGACCCAGAAGCGCGAAATTGCGCGCCTCCAAGGCCTTGGCCAATACAAGGAAGATTACGAGAACCTCCTGCGCGACCACCGCAAATTGGAGCAAGACGCCGACCGTATGGAAGCGCAACTGGAGAAAACCCAGGAGCACATCCAGCGCATGGAACGTGAAGTGCGCGACTTGCGAGAAGTGGAAGCTGATGCTGGCCGCGTTGGCGAGCTCGAGAAGCTCCTCGATGAGGAACGCGAGCGCCTGGCCAAGCTGTACCGTGTCTACGAGGACATGGAAGGCGAGAAGAAGGAAATCGAAGCTGTTGTTGATGAATGGGAATCCTGGGCTCGCCAGGTCAAGCCCATCCTGCAAGATGCTTGCGGTGCCCTCGACTCCGCTCCCGCTTAGGCTCTTTGGCCTCTCGGCGCGTCCACTAGGACTATTCCCTTCCCCTTCCTTTCCCCTTTTGTGAACTTACGAGGTCCTGTGGTGGCCTTCACTGGCGCTGGAATCAGCACAGCCAGCGGCATCCCGGATTTTCGCAGCGAAGGTGGTGTCTGGGACCAATTTGACCCGATGGAGTTCACCATTCAGCGGTTTCATCAGGATCCTGCGTTGTTTTGGGATCGACGCGCCAAATTGATTGCCGCCATGGATTACCTCGATGCGGAGCCGAACCCTGCGCACGTGGCGCTTGCCAAAGCGGCGATGTCGGGGCAAGTCGCGTCCATCATCACCCAAAACGTAGATGGGCTCCACGCCAAAGCCGGCACCCCACCCGGCTGCCTCGTGGAGTTACATGGCAATGGGTCCCGAGTTGTTTGCATGTCCTGCATGACCAAAGAAGCCACGAGCGAAGCCTTGCTGCGATTGAAGCCCGGAACTGCGCTCCGTTGCCGCGATTGTTCTGGCCTCATGAAGCCTGATGTGGTGTTGTTTGGCGAATCCGTGGACAAGATGCCCACTGCCATGGCTCGGCTACAATCGGCAGGCACCTTGCTTGTGGCGGGAACGAGCCTCCAAGTGCACCCTG
>JBFJXT010000202.1:0-4172 GCA_041623015.1 Thermoplasmatota archaeon
GCAGGCCGCCACCGAGAACGTTGCAGGTCCAACTGGAACCCTTGTCGTCCGTGAAGTGGAGCGTAGAGGTGACCAAAGCGTGCAAGTCGCTGCTGAACACACGGCCGGTGTCACGGTCCACGTGCACGTAGGGGTCGTTGCTGTTCGGGACGCAAGGGAGGTCGCCAGCGGGCATATCGGGGCCGATGTCGCTCCAGGTTGCACCGAGGTCGCAACTGGTGTAGATGCGGGTGCCAGTTCCGGTGCCACGGAAGCTGGTCATGTAGAGACAGCCATCTTGGTCCGTGCCGATGGTCGGCTCGAAGGTGGTCGTGGGGAGGTATCGGATGGCTGCAGTCGGAATGAACGCAGGATCCACTTCGCTGAGGGTGGTCAAGTTTTCTTCGAGACCACGGGCTTGGCTCACGGCTGCCGTCACGGGCGCCTGAGTTTCGGGGGTGTCCAGTGCTTCGGGTGCTTCCTCGCTGGAGTCGTCAAGGCATCCAGCCAAGACGGTCGTTGTCAGCAGAAGCACCATGAATGGCAATCGCATTGGTTCGTCCCATCTCTGCTCCCACATAGGGGTTGCTGTGGCTGAGGTGTGTTTTGCCCGGTGACTGGTTGAGGGTTAGGCGTAAATTTTGAAGCGGTCGAGTCCGCTTTGTCCGGGCTGGGGTGCGGGTCCTAGTCGGAGCGGTTTGCCGAGTCCACGGGCGAATCGTTCAATGGCGTGCAATCCGTATGCCTCGCTGCTTCGTGTGCTGATGGCGTACATGGGTTTTTGTTCGCCGTGGCGGGCGCGGACACGTTCGAGGAATGACACCACTTCGTCACGGCAGCGTCTGTGGTGGGTTCCGGTGAGTCGGATATTGATGAAGTCGGCGGTAACTTTGTGGGGGACATTGCCTGATCGAGTGCTCCAGGTGAGGGCCGCTTCGTGCTCTTCGAGAAGCCTCATGGCACTGGGGCGAAGCCAAGTTCCGTGGAGAAATTCAACGGCGATGCGGCCACTGGCGGGTAGGTGTTGGTAGAGCCGTTCAATGGCGTCCTGGAGGTTTTGTTCTTCGGTGCTGGACCAGGCGCCGGGCCAGGCAAGTTGGATGGGCCCGCATCGGTGGTTGCGGAGGATTGGGGCGAGTCGTTCGCTCCACGAGTCTACTTCTCGGGGGCTGACTCCGTTGGGGAGGCGGGGCAGGAGGCGTAAGTGGGCGGGTGATTGGTCCAGGAGGCCTTCGGCGTGGGCGCGGGAAAAGCCGGGGTCTGCGCTGGGGGCGACTTCGTAGAGGTCGAAGCGCTCTCCGTATTGGCGCAGGTAATCGGAGGGGGGCGCGTTGGGGGTGTAAAGCGCACGCCGTAAGTGGGGGTCGGCGAAGCCAGAGAGCCCAAAGCGTGCAAAATTCACAATGGGGGATGGGTTCGCGTGGAGGATGAAGCTGATGCAGGGTTGAGTGAAACTACGCCGGGTAGGTAGGGTCAATGGGTGACGGCTACGCGTCCGGCATTTGCCAGAGCTCAATGTCATGTCCGTCTGGAGTGCGCACCCAAGCAAATCGTCACATGCCTTCGTAATCCTGGGGTCCGGCAATCGGTTCCCCTGCGTCATTGAAGGACTTGACAATGGCGTCCAATTTCTTGACGCGGAGATTCAACATCATGGGCTGCCTGCCATACGGCTCCTCGATGACCTCGCCTTCTTCTGGGCCGGCGACTTCCGGTTTGGCCTGTTGGATGCCCAAAATGGCAACCCCATCTGCCGAGGGCAATGCAACGCTGCCGCCGTCGCCGTGACGCTCAATCTCTAGGTCAAATCGGTCTCGAAACCAATCCAGCAAGCGAGGGGGATTCGAGCTGGCAAGGAAAGTGCCTCCAAGGGTCACGACGGGCATGCGTCGGCAATCGAAGGAAGATAAAAGGAGGATGTGGCCGGAATCAGCGGCCAAAAAGCGTGGGTGCGCTTGGGGCTTACACCGTGAAGGCGTGGCCGGTGAGCTTCTCGTACGCTTCCTTGTAGCGAGCCGAGGTGCCTTGGACAATGTCTTCGGGCAAGACGGGGCCGGGGGCTTCCTTGTTCCAGTCTTGGGTTTCAAGATAGTCGCGCACGAATTGCTTGTCAAAGCTGGGCTGGCCGCGGCCGATGCCGTATTCGCTGGCGGGCCAGAAGCGGCTGCTGTCCGGGGTGAGCACTTCGTCCATCAAGACGATGGTGCCGTCGGCGCGGCGGCCAAACTCGAACTTGGTGTCGGCGAGAATGATGCCACGCTCGGCGGCGTAAGCGGCAGCCATCTCGTAGATGCGCAGGCTGGTGTCGCGCAGCCACTCGGCAGTTTCGAGGCCGACGATCTTGGCGGCTTCTTCGAAGCTGACGTTTTCGTCGTGGTCGCCGACGGCGGCCTTGGTGCTGGGCGTGAAGATGGTCTCGGGGAGGCGCTCGGACTCTTGCAGGCCATCGGGCAAGTCAATGCCGCAGACGGCGCCAGTGCGCAAGTAGTCCTTCCAGCCGCTGCCGGTGATGTAGCCGCGAACAATGCACTCCACTTCGAGGGGCTCAAGCTTCTCAACGAGCACAGCATGGCCGCGCAGGATGTCCTTGTAGACGTGCAGTTCCTCGGGCATGTCTTCCACTTGAGTGGCGACGAGGTGGTTCTCGATGCCTTCCTTGGCAAGGTGGTCGAACCAGAAGTTGCTGATTTGGGTCAAGCAGGCGCCCTTGTCGGGGATGCCAGGCTCAAGCACCACGTCAAAGGCACTGATTCGGTCGGTGGCGACCATCAAGAGGTGGTCTTCGCCAACGTGGTACACATCGCGTACCTTTCCCTTGCGAAAGACCGGGAACGGGAGGTCCGTTTCGGTGACGAGCGGGGTCAACTGCTCCTGGGACACAGGCATCGAGGGCGGCGAGTTTGGCATGGCTAAAAAGCCGTGCGGGCGTTCGAATCGGACACCACGTGGCCAATTTTGCAAAGCGGCTCCATGAAATACTGCCTTGTCTGTGTGATTTTGACCATAAAGGTCGGTGCATATCATGGCCAGTGTAATGGACATCGTCACGCCGGATGGAACAGGCTGGATCGAAATCGCAGTGGGCTTTGTGGCCTACTTCCTTGTCAGTTTCCTTTGGTGGGGCCCCATTTTTGGCAAACAATGGGCCAAGCAAATGGGCATGGACATGGGCGACGGTGAAGGCTTCAAGGACATGGCCAAGCCGATGATGATCCAAGTGGTCGCTTCCTTCCTGGTAGCCTACGTGTTCTGGAACGTCACCCACGCATTCACCGTGGATCTTGACACGGACATGCTCACCAACCCAACCATTGGTTACGCCTTGATGGGCGCGTTCTTCACTTGGCTTGGCTTCTTTGTGCCGGTTCAACTGGGCCGCGTTGCCTGGGAAAAGGCCACCTGGACGCTCTTTGGCATCAACGCCGGTGGTCAACTGGTCGGCCTTGCGGTCATGGCCTTGATCTTCGCCATCCTTTGAGGCTAGTCACGCCTATTCTCCTCCTTTTTTGCTCCCCTCCATCCCGTTTTTCCAGTTCTGTGCCCTCTTGTTGATGGGGGCTCATAGGACCTCAGGGCCTCTGCCCCCTTGCAAGACCTTTATGCAAGCGCTGCGTCCGCCGATTCGTGGCCCCGGCCGACTCGCCCATGGTGGAGGACGAACACGTTTTTGCGACCGAGGACCCCCTCGATGACGGAAAACCTGCGGACCATTGTGGTATCGTAGGAATTGCAGCCGACCGGCCCGTCGCATCCTACCTGTACTACGCATTGCAGTCCTTGCAGCACCGCGGACAAGAATCCGCCGGCATCGTCACCCTTGACGGTCTTTACGAGTTCCGCACCCAGAAAGGGATGGGTCTCGTGGACCAAGTGTTCAACCCCAAGAAAGTCGAGCGCCTGCGCGGCAACCAAGGCATCGGCCACGTGCGCTACAGCACCAGTGCCGGAAGCACCGAAGATGCCGCCCAACCCCAAGTGGTCATGGGCGCCGGTGGCGGCATCGCTCTTGCGCACAATGGCAACATCCCCAACACCGACGAATTGAGCAATGAGCTCAAGGCAAAGGGATGGGCATTTTACTCAGAAAACGACACGGAAGTGGTCGTTCGATTGCTGGCCAACAAGCTGCAAAAATACGAAGGCGACGCCGTTGAAGCAATCCGCACCCTCATGGGTCGCCTCGAAGGCGCCTA
>JBFJXT010000203.1:0-4144 GCA_041623015.1 Thermoplasmatota archaeon
CGCTGCGCGCCGAGCTGAAGGCGGAGGCGTAGCCGTGTTTGCAGACCCTGATGTGGCTTCCGCCGCCACCGTGAATCTTGGGGCCCCTGCTGCGTTTGACGCCATCGTGGACGCCGTGCTTGAGTTATCCGCGGCCGAAGCGGACTAGCATCCAACGATGGAGTGAATGCGGAATTCTCCGCTCACCTTGTAGCTGATCTGCACGGAATTATTGCTGTTGTTTTGCCAGAGCAAGGAGTAGCCACCGTCTCGATGCGCAGTGATGTTGCCGGCGTGGCTAGCAATAGCATCGTCATCGAGTAGGTACTGCACTTCGCCATCAAAGTGAGTGTGCACATCGAAGTGAATCGGGGTTTGAGGAGAGGTGGTCCAATTCCATGACAGAACATCGCCCTCAATCATGTTGGTGTTGATCTCACAGAATCCGTCTCCGGCATCCTTTGCCACCACATCGGACAAGACGAATCCTTCCAATCCAGCCACACTGACACTCAATTCCCAACTGGCACCAGCGCCGGCACCCGCATCCGCCGAGACGTCAAAGGTCCAGCCGCCGGATTGGGGATTTTCCAGCGTCAAGTCAATGCGACGTTCGGGGACCGGAGCGCCCGCAAGATCGCCCGTTGCGGTGGGGTCCGTTTGATTGGTGTACACGGTTCCGTCCGGCGCCGTCAAGGTGAGGGTGAAGACGAAGGGATTGGTTGGCAATGCGCCAAAGGTAGGCGTATCGATGACGCCAAGGAACACAATGTCGAGCACCGTTGCGCCTTGTCCCACGTCAAAGACTCCTTGCGTTGGGGAACCGGTTTGGGCTGCTCCAGAGAAACTGTACGTAGCACCCTCAAACGCGGAGAGCCCGCCCATGTGTCCGCCATCCCCATCCACGCCGGTGCCGTCACCGTCGTCGCCCATGCCATCGATGGGGAGCACCGTGGTCCATGCCCCGAGGCCCGCCGCGAGGAAAATGCTGAGCGCAACCCCGTACACCGCCATGCGCCCCGACTTGGCTGGAATCGCTTGGCTGCCTTCCGTGCGCCAGGTTTTGCGCATACGGGGCGCCACCATTTCAAAGAGGTAAATGGCGAGGGCAATACCAGCAAACAACGCCACGTGCTTGAGCACCATGACGGTCGCCCAGGCGCTTTGTCCAAACTCCCAGACCGAAGGATGACCCGGTTGGTAGGTTCGAACAAAGCCCCCAAACAAGTTGATCAAGATACCAATGTACGTGAGGGTTTGACCCAAAGCGAGAGTGTTGCGGTGGTGCTGTCCCTCTCGCAAATGCCTTGCCCAAGAGGCGAAGGCCACGAGGCCCGCTAGGTATGCGATGGCTCCGGCAGTGTGCAAGGTTGTCGCAATGACGGAACCAAAGTCGGTAAAGAGGGCGTTGACCACAGTGGCGCGAGCAGGGGCAGGGCATGATGAGGTTTTGGAGGCGGAGCAAGGGCCTCAGACTGGAAGGTTAACGCCGCCAGTACGCGTTTGTTCGGGCAAATTGCAGCTCCGCCGCCAAAATCTCTCGCCAAAACATGGAGCTGCTTGGATCGGAGACCTTGAGCAAAATCCGAGTCGCCGTATCTGGCCCCACGCCCCGGGCCACGAGGCACCGAGCGGCAACGCTGCCAAAGTCCGCCATCAAATTGCCGTTGCGAACCATGCTCTTGCGCGCTTGCTTTTCTTCGGCGGTGAGTCTGGCGGCGTCGCCCTTGAGCACATGCAATTTATCTTCACTCCAGCGACGAAGACAGGCAACGGCGCGGTTTTGGCAACGACGACAATGAACTTTGCGAGGAACGTCGCTGATGACCGTGTCAATGCGGGTGACGCATTGGGTGCAGACGAGCATGCACTCGGACTCCTCGATGCGCTGTCGCACTTGTGCCAGGAGTTTGTCATCACTTCGAGGCGGTGCGACCATACGCCGGGCTTCTTCGAGGGCCATGCGCGACAGGGGCCCAAGTCCTTGCCGCACCACTTCGATTTGTCCCGCCGCGAGTGCGCGCAGAAAGTTCGCCATGGCGTCAATGTCGAAGCGGTCGTGAATGAGCCGACTCAAGGTTTCTTCTTGCAAAGCTAGGCGATCCCAGAGGGCATCCAATTTGGCGCGGGTGAATCGATTGGCGTCGAGGCTGTCTGGCAGCGCTCCAAAGTGTTTGGCCACATGCACCAAGTGATGGCGAAGTAAGCCGTCGCCCTTGAGCACGAGGCCAAGCAAGATGTCTAGGGTGTCTGGATCAAGGCTGTTCCAGGTTTCTTCCACGTCGGTAGGGCTGATGCTGCTTGGAAGGGTGAAGGTGATGCGGTAGGCGTCGGCGTCCACGGGAACGGCGACTCCGTGCCGTTGGGACAGGAGTGCGGCGGTGAGTCGGCCAAGGGCGTCGTTGCCTCGCGTGCCTAAGGAGACGTGCGCCACGAGCAAGGCGCGGCCAGTTTCGAGGCAAATGACGCGGTCTGTTGGAACCCTGAGGCCTTCTGCGAGGTGTGCTTCGATGGGGGCGGCGCCAGGCCCTGTGTTGAGCGGGGCGGTCCCTTCCGCGATGGATCCGCGGAGCACCGCGACCGCTTGGGCCAATTCGTAGCTCACGGGCAGTGCACTTCCAGCCCATTGGGGCACGGCGCCAAGGTCCCGGGCGGGGGCCACACGGACCCGTTGGGCTTCGTTTTCAATTTCGAGAACGCGCCAGCTTCGGCCAGCCATGATGAAGGTCTGTCCCTGCTCCAATCCCGCCGCCACGAATGCGTCATCTACGGTGCCGATGCTTCGCTTGGTAGCCTCGTCGAGGATCCGATACTTCTTGTCATCCTGAATGAGGCTGATGTGGGAAAGGAAGTGTTTGCGACCCCTCCCGCTTCGCCCCATGCTACCCGGGCTGCTTTCTGATTCATAAACGGTGCGCACATCGAGGAGCGTTTCCCAGACTTGCTCAAACAACCCTTCGTCTAGTTCAGAAAACGGCGCAGCGCGGCAAACCACGTCCCAGACCCAGTCTTTGCTGAGCGTGTTGTATTCGTTGGTGAGCGCCACCAGTTGATTGGCTAGCACCACGAGGGGCGTGTCTCGAATGCGCAGCGGCTCCAAGTCGCCAGTCTCGGCTTTTCTGGCGACCCCGTAGCATTCGAGAAAATCCTCAGGCCCCGAAGCAACGAGGGTTCCATGGCTGGTCGCCCCCACTCGGTGACCGGCTCGGCCCAGGCGCTGGACGAGGCGCGCAACACTGCGGGGACTGCCGATTTGCACCACATGGTCAATGGCGCCCACATCGATGCCTAGCTCGAGGCTGCTGGTGGCGACGAGGCCGCGAATGTCGCCTTGTTTGAACCGATCTTCCACGTCGGCTCGGTGCTCTGAGGATAAGCTGCCATGGTGCAATTCCAGCAAGGGGTCCCGGCCGGCATCATGGTCCAGTGTGCCGCTTCGATGCACCAACAATTCGGCGCCGTCGCGGGTGTTGCAAAACACCAGAACCCGTTCGTGGCTCTGAACCAATTCCCGCACGATGCGCACTTGGGCGGCAGCTTCGGCGGGAATGCTCAATTCGCCCCCGAGGGTTTGGTCTTCGTCGGTGGTTTCGGGCAGGATGACGTTGAGTTCCCGTTTCTTTTCGGCGGCCACGTGCAGCACCTGAACGGCGCGGGCGGTGCCCGCTAGAAAATGTGCAACGGGCTCCGGTTCTGATACCGTGGCGGAGAGTCCAATGCGCTGGAAGGCGCCGCCGGCGCGGGCAGACGTTTTGCTTGGGCAGTTACGTTCCTTTGCCGGAGCATCACGAAGGCTAGAGGGCTGGGCAATCGCTTCTTCCAGACGCTCCAAGGCGACCGTCAATTGACTGCCTCGCTCGGAAGCGGCTAGGTCATGCACCTCGTCAATGACCACGAACCTGACTGTGGCCAGGTGCCTGCGCAGGGTGTCTCCGTAGAGCAATAGTTGCAGGGTCTCGGGCGTGGTAATGAGAAGATCTGGGGGCCGTTTGGCTTGCTTTGATCGCTCGTATTGGCTGGTGTCTCCGTGGCGCACTCCCACTTCAATGCCCAGTGCTTTTGCCCAGGAAGTGAGGCGCCCCATGAGGTCTCGATTGAGGGCCCTAAGCGGGGTCACGTACAGCGCTTTGAATCCGGTTGGCCACGGGCGGCTTGCTGCCCCAAG
>JBFJXT010000204.1:0-4141 GCA_041623015.1 Thermoplasmatota archaeon
CCGCCGCTACGGTGCAACACTCCATGCCCCAATACTTCAGGGGCCCCAACGGCGAACAGCGGGTGGCTGCCACGTGGATCAGCATGGGCGTGCCCGCAGATGGTGAGTCCACGTCAGCCTCCAGCGTCATCGCATACGCTGAAGGATTGCTCACCCCCGCCGGCATCCAGTGGATTCCTGCACGCGCCGCGTTCTCCTACGACCCAGTCAGCAGCGGTCCCAACCGCGACGGCAGTGGCCCAAGCACATTCCGATGGGGCACACTACCTGTCCTAGCCGTGGATACAAGCGGCGGGGACTGCGATGGCAGGCGATACGTTGTCTGGGAAAATCAACCCGGCCCCCTCGACTCCGATGTAGACATCTTGCTTCGATACACAGACGACGGCCTGACTTGGTCCGACGCCATACGCATCAGCTCCACCGGCACCGGCGACCAGTTGATGCCTTGGATTGAAACGGATGAGGAAGGCGGCGTCCATGTGGCGTTCTACGATCGGCGCAACGACCCAGACAATCGCCTGTTGGATGTCTACTACGCCTACTCGAATGACTGCGCGGAATCATTCCTAGACGACATTCGGGTGACCGAAACAAACTTCGATGGAGACCTTGGCCACCACCAGAATGGCGCTCCCTTCATTGGAGACTACATCGGCATGGATGCCACAAGTGAAGCAGCCATCATCATGTGGGCAGACACCCGCCACACGGGAGAAAAGGGAAGAGAACACGGCAGCGACGTCTACGCCGCCACCCTGCTTCGTGACCTCACCAATCGTGAGACCTTCGATGCTGCATTTACAAACTGAGCGTGGTAATGCAGTCCTTCAGGTCTGACGTGTTGGGGTTGTCCAAGAACCGCTCGCAGTACTTGGGGATGGTCGGCCATTCCACGCACGTGGGCTTTTGCAGAATGGACGAAACGAGGGGGTCATTGCACACAGGCGGCTGGCCCGGCGGGTCGTCTTCGCAGGGGTCCGGAACGTCAGCCAAGCGGCGAATGGCGTCGAGGCCCTTGGTGGGTAGCTCGGGGCAGGGGCTACAGTCGGGAGTTTCCACTCCTCGAATGATCGTATCCGTTTCTACCAAATCCATGTCCGTTGGGCAAGGGTTGCACATGTGCACTTCTACGCCATCCCATTGGCCAAGCACATCGGAGAGCACGCCACCAACGCCAGGAGCGCGGCCAGCAGTTTGCTCAACGGCCGGTTCAAGGACACACCAGGGGACCGCGGGGTCGTCTGTTGGCGGGGTCCAGGTCCAGGTGCGCTCGTCTTGGCACGTGGCGCCAGCAAAGGCGTGACCCACAATCACTTCGAGGCTGATGCCATTGACGAGGGGAACCGTGAGGTGGATTGCGTTGGATTCAACCCATCCGCCACTGGCGGTCGCGCCGGTGAGTTTCTCCCCAAGGACCAGGGAGCCCCCGTTGATGAGGGGCACCACTTGGTTCTGAATATTGATGGACGCTGCCGAGAACAAGTCACTGTCGACGAACGCAACTTCCGTTTGACCGCTGCGCGCAGTGCTGGCAACCATGGAGGTCACTTTGGCCCAGGATTCAATGGTGTTGGCCTCCAATAATTTCGTGGAACCCAAGTCAATGCGAAGGTGTTCAATGGCTGCATTGGCGTAGGCATCAGATCGGTGGCTGAGAATCTCGCCCGTAGCTTCACTGTGCAACACGCCTAGCTCGACTCGTAGGGTTTGACCCGTGATGAGTCCTAGGGTGAAGATGGCGTCTACTTGATCATTGGTGCCGCCACTTGGGGCTTGTTGCAGGTTGAGCCGGTCCACGAGCACGGTGGCGGGCACATTGGGCAGGTTGAGTCCAACGTACAGGTTGTAGGCTTCAGACATGGCCGTTTGAGGAGCCATGGCGAGAATTAGGTCGCGGATGTAGGCGCCGAGGTCCCCGTCGGGAGCACCCGCAAGAGGCACGTGCATGCCATCGGTTTCCTCAGCCACGTACTCGAGCACATCGGTTGTCAGGCCGTAGGAGCCGGATTGGATGGCGATGACGTGGGTGTCAGCGTTGGCCATGTCTTGAACGACGGTTTGGAAATCCAAGTCATCGGAATTTCCCATGATGCCATCAGGCCCAGGGTCTCCACCAGTGTCGGCACCGGCGAAGTCTTCGTCGTGGCCCGGTGCGTCGGTGAACAAGATCACCAGGCGCATGGAGCCGGTTCGCCAGCCGACGCTACTCTGGTGGCTTTCGTGGAGGGCGCGGACGAGACTTTCTGGCCCATCGGAACCGCCACCAAGACCGATGCCTTGGATGGCACTGTCAACACTGTTGGTGTTGCTGGTGATGGTTTGGACCAAGTTCCAGGGCAAGTCCGTGCTGCCACCGTAGGTGATCATACCCCTGCTGGTGGGGTAGGTGTCCGGGTAGTCTTCGTAGTGCGCGGCTCCAAACTGGGCGTTGGGAACGTCGGCGAGGACTGCAGACATGATGTTCGAGGCTTCATCCTTTACCGAATCAAGCACACCTCCCATGCTGCCGGTGGTGTCCATCACGAAGAGGACATCCAAGTCGGAATTTACACAGTCAGCCGGGGGCGTCGCCACGACGGGCGGTGCTAGAGCCGCCAACGTGGGGACGAGGAACATGATTGTGAGCAGGACAGTTGATTTAGACTGCATCGGCCCAAAATTAGACAATGGGGCTTCAGGCTATCCGTGACTTCATTACCCGCCCCACCCCACCCTAGGACTTCACAAACGAGCGGTCCGTGCTGGGCGGGCGAGCGCCACCCTCCAGTGGAGTGCTCAATTGACTTCGGCGGTGATGTAGGTCCAGCGTGCCGGGAACGCGTCGGCCCCAAACACAGTCTTTGCCGCCATATCTAGCACGCGCAACCGATCCGCAACAGACTCATCGCTGGGCTCTGTGCCCTCAACCTTTGGGCTGCCCCCCATCCATCCAACGATGCCATCGTGGTAGACGCCCAGGAATTCCATCCATTCACCCACGTCCACATCAAACACTTGTTCCCGCGTCTCAAGCACCTCAAAACCAGCCACCTTCAATGCATCCGTGTATACGGACAGGGGCCGAACGGGTAGGAAGTAGCGCTTGCGCAGGGCATCATGGCTGTCCATGCACACAGGATCTGCAAGCGATGCGCGGTACTGGGAGAATGAGTCGTCTTCAGATACGATGCGCGCCGCTTCGGCCGCAAGTGCATGGACGGTTTCATCAATAATCCACTCGCCTGTATCCGGGTGCGCGGGTGCAATGTTGCCCGATTGAATCATGGCGCGGCCTCCCGGCCTAAGCACACGGCGCCATGCACGCAAGGTATCTGCCAGGTCGTAGTAGAGGTGAATTGCGTTTGCGCTCACGATGGCAGCAACGCCCCGCAGCAACTGAATCCCAACCACTTCGTCCAACGATTCCAGCCGCCGCACTTCAGGTTGGTATCGAATCAATCGAAACGCCGTGCGCTCATCGGCGCCGTGCTTGTCCAAGGCCAAGCGCAGAAACTTCGCCGAGGCATCCACGTTCAGCACGCCAATGGATCGATCCCCGGCGCGCTCAAGCAATCGATCCCCCAGCAGCCCGGTGCCGCCTGAGTAGTCCACAACGATGTGACCGTCGCCAAGAAAATCGAGAACTTCCTCCACCGAGGGGTCCAAATTGTCGTACCAACCGTGGCCCCCAAGTTGGTCGTAACCACGCGCCAATTCAGACAATGGTTGCTTGGTCCAGGGGTCGTCCTCAATGCGGTCGAATCCAGCAGGCCAAACGGTCATGCCGAGGCGTAGCAGCGTCAAGGAATTAGGCCGTTCGATGGTTGCACACTCATCCCCAGCCAAATGAACCCACAATCAAGCAACGTTCCAGCAATAGCCAGCACGTTGGGCAGGCAACAGCAAGCCAGGTGGCTAACTATCCGAGAAAATGGAATGATGGCAAATTTGGCAGGAAACGTGCCTACGACCTCGGAAGTCCGAGGGTTTTCGCGATGACCATCATCCCCCGCAAGCAAGGGCCGAAGGATTCCTCGACGCTTCGCACCTCGGCATCGAGAAAACCCAACTTCCTCGGCCTACGACCTCGGAAGTCCGAGGGTTTTCGCGATGACCATCATCCCCCGCAAGCAAGGGCCGAAGGATTCCTCGACGCTTC
>JBFJXT010000205.1:0-4125 GCA_041623015.1 Thermoplasmatota archaeon
CCACGTTGGTGCCTTGCCCGGCGGCGTTTTCGATGACGAACATGGTGTTGCCATCGGGAAAGTCGTCAAGGGTTCGCACCATGCAGTCGGCAATGCGGTCCAAAGCCTCGTATCGGGTGGCCTTGTCGTCTCGCTTCGGTTTGCTTGGATGAGTGTGGCTTCCCGGATGGAAATTCAAGTACGCAGCACCAATCGCTTCGCAGCGAGACAATTCGTCGCCAAACGCATTGATCGCATTGGCCCGCTTGGTGTCGTCCGGCGTCCCCATGTTGATGAGGTACGAGTCGTGGACCATGATGCGCTCAAGGCCTGCCTTGGCCACTTCGTCCTTGAACAATTGCGCCGCTTCCGGCTCGATCGGCTTGGCGCGCCACTGGCGTTGAGATTTACAGAAAATCTGCATGGTCTCACCGCCGATGCTTGCCGCTTCAATGGCTGCATTGTGCAAGCCGCCAGCGATACTGTTGTGGCCGCCGAGAATCATCAACCCTGGCACACCCACGGGCTACTTGCCCATTGCGACAGGAATCAGCGCTCAATCCTGGTCTTGCTTGCGCTTGGCGTCGTAGACGGGGTTGGGCGCGTAGTCGTACACGTACTCTTGGCCAGATAACTCGGCGATTGCTTCCATGACTCGGTCGGTCACTTCTCGGCAAATTTCACGGTCCTCGTGCTTGCCCCAGTATTGCTCAAAGACCAAGGGCTCGCCAACCACGGCGAAGGTGTCGATGCCCTTGCGGATTCCCTTTTGGCCCTTGGGTTTGGCTTCAAAGGTCCCGACCATGGCCACGGGAATGATGGGCACCTGCATCTCCAGGGCCAACCGAGCAACACCCGTGCGGCCCTTGTAGAGGCGACCATCGAGGCTCCTGGTTCCTTCAGGGTAAATGCAGAACAAATCGCCCCGGGCTAGGACCTCCTTTGCCTTCTCCAGGGCTCCTTGGTCCCCGGCGCCTCGATCGAGGGGAATCACGCCCACATTGCGCATGAACCAGCCCTTGAATTTCTTCTCAAAGTGCTCCTTCTTGCCAATGTTGTAAATGACGCGCCGAGTCACCGCAGGCAACACCACGTGATCCAGCGCAGACAAGTGATTGCTTGCCATAATCGCCGCACCCGTCGTGGGAACATGCTCCTCGCCAGTCGTCGTCGTTCGAAGGCGTTTCTTGATGATGGGCACGCCCCACGGCGCAATCACCTTCCAAAGCCAGGCCACGGCCGCGCCAATCCCTGATGGATTAAATACGAGGCCATTGTCGCCGGACTTGTACCCGGTGCAAACCGAGACCGCCCGCCGAGGTCGTCTAGTCTGGTATGGCGCGAGCCTGGAAAGCTCGTGGGTGTTCAACCCACGGGAGTTCAAATCTCCCTCTCGGCGCTTCCTCTTCCCCTTACCCCTTGTCACCTCCACTTGGTGGAGTCTCTAACTCTTCTCAGCAAGGAGCGAAGCCCATCAGGGGCGCAAATAAAAGAATGGGAAAGAAGGAATGAGATTCGCCGAGGGGCGAGCACTTGCCTGAAGGAATCGGGTTATCCAGATTCTTCCAGAGCCCGCATGGTGGTGACGGCTTGCTTCTTGAAGTCAGCCTTGAGGGTGTCGTAGGCGTCGTCTTCGATTTCCTTGTTCATGCGAGCCATTTCGAGGTCCTTGAGGGCGGCCATCAGGAGGCGCTTGCGGCCTTCTAAGACGGGGCGAGGCGCAGCAGCGGCCACTTCTTTGTGGGCAGCGACGGCCACTTCCTGCTTGCGTTGCTTCTGAACCAGGCCCTGCTTGACCAGGACGTACCACACAGCGACACCGGCGATGAGGCCGATGAGGATGCTGGTGAAGTTGATGCCGTTGCCGGTGGGCACCTCCTTGGTGACGATTTCGGGAGCCACATAGGCGCCAGCGGCGGCGGGACGCACGGCGAACCATGCGTCGGTGGTGGCGTATTGGGTGACGGTGCCATCAAAGTCGGCGCCGGGCAAGGTTGCAGCGGGCTTGGCGCTGCTTTCCACGCCGTAAGCGGGTGCCAGGTAGAAGGTGACACTGGCGTCGCGGTTGTCGTGGGCCAGGGCGAGGGGCACGAATGCAGTTTGGTTGAAGGCGTGGCTGTGGCCAAGAACCACCACGATGGGGCCGGCAGGAACGTCGTTTCCAATGGTGATGACGTTGCCGGTGCGGCTGGCGCTGCCACAGTCACAGGTGGCCGTCAGGAGGGTTCCAGAGTCGAGGGTGTAGGCAACTTGGGTGTTGTTGCCGTCGTGGTCGAGCTTGATGTACTCAATGACGTTGAGGGCGCCGGCGGGCTCTACGGCGGCGGTGCGGGGAACGTCTCCAATGGCGATGCGGACGGTGCTGGTGTCGGCCACGTCGAAGTCGTCTTGGGCGTGAGCTGCGGGCGCGAGCGCCAGTGCCATCAGTAGGAGCACGGCGATTCGGGAGTTCATGAGCGGCGCGAGCCGGGACTCATTCAAAAAACCGGCCATGAGGTGCGCGCTCATCACGAGTCGGCGTATTCGTCCCGTTGCTCTTCTGGGATGAATTTGCTGCTGCACCCGGCGGTGTATTCGTCCACCCAAAACAGCATGGCGCCGCTTGGAAGCGGGGTGCCGTCGGGGAGGGCGGTGGCGAGGCGGCCCTCAAATTGACTGGGCTTGGGTTGGAGGGGTTCTCGCAGGACGCCTTGGTAGACGCCGAAGACGATGGGGGTGTCGCCGTTTTCGTCCACGAAGCCTTGGATCAGGAACAATTTGTGGGGGCCGGTGAGGGTCCAGTTGCTCCAGGTGGTTGGAAGCGCTTCGTCGAGGCTGCCGGGGAGGGTGGTGCGGTTTTGCAGGCTCCAGTGGCTGGTTCCATTCTCGTCGGGGCCCGCGACGGTGAGCGAGAGGGTGCTGAAGTAGCGAGTGTCGCCTTGATTCCACGCAATGGTTCGAGTGGTGGTGTTTTGGAACGCTGCGTTGACGCGCTCTACGGTGTCGCCGCCGCTTGCGAAGGTGGTGAGAATTTCTGGTTGGGGAATGCCCACGAGGGTGTAGGTGCCTTTGGCGTGATCGTCGGGGGAGCTTAGCAATTCGTGCACTTGGCGCACGTTGGAGTCTTGATCCACGAATCCAAGCATCACTACACCGACGCCGAGTGCGACCACCACGGCGCCAATGATGAGTTGGGTGCGGATGTTCACTGTGCTTCCTCCTTCGAGGGGGCCGGAGGTGTTGCGTCTTGGAGCCGTTCTTCGAGGCGGCGAATGTGTTGTTCGAGCCGGAAGAGGGCCCAGCCGAGGGCGCCGAAGACTGTGGCGAAGCTCAGAAAGAACGTGGTGGAATCACTGACCATGGGTGGCCTCCAGGTCGAGGACCTGTTCTTGGATGCGGAGCATGCGGTGGCGTTGCAGCCAGATGTGAATGAAGAGAAGCAAGAAGACCAGCATGCTCCAGGCGATGGCGATGCCGGTGGTGTCACCGACGGCGGCGTCCGGGTTCTTGCCGGGGCCCGCGATGTCGGGGTGGAGGCTGGTTTGCAGCAATCGGCTGGTGGCGAAGCTCATGGGCACTGTGACGAATCCAAGCACGCCAAACACGGCGCACAAGCGGGCGCGGGCTTCTGGGGATTCGACGAATCGGCGCAGGAGCAAGTAGGCTGCAAACGTGAACCACATGACCACCACCACGAGCACTTTTGGCTCGGAGTACACCGTGGCGAGGCTGCTTTGGCCTGTGCGGCTCCATTCTTGCACGCCCCAGAAGGTACCGGTCAGTAGGGCGACGGTGTTGAAGCCGAATCCCACTTCAGCAGCGGCGCGGGCTGCGGTGTCGTAGCGCAGTTTTCGTTCGTTGAGGTATGCCACGCTGAGGGCGAAGACCACGAAGTAGGCTGCAAAGCTGGCCCAAGCGCTTGCGGGGTGGTAGAACAGGATTTTGCGGGTGAGGGGGGCGGTGACGTCGGGTTGGTAGCTCCAGTCGGGGGTCCCAAACCAGGTCATCCAAATCAAAACGGCGCCGCTGGCCAGGAAACCGTAGAGGCTCCATTGGCGCACGCGGTCTACCGTTGTGCCCTTCACAGGGTTCCTCCAGGCGGGCGGGTTCTTGGGAGTTGTGGACAGTGCGGCGACATGTTAGCCTCAGTCTGTGTCCAGCGCGAAG
>JBFJXT010000206.1:0-4096 GCA_041623015.1 Thermoplasmatota archaeon
CCATCGATTACACCGTTACCGCCACGTTCGAGTAACCCTGCTCGAGCACCCTTTCCCTTTCCCACCTCCATTTGACCCGTCTGCGAGGCTCCGTATTGCGCAACGGGCCGCACATAAGGCCAATAAACCCATAGGTTTGGTCTCCCCTATGCGCACGAGCCTCTCCGTCGTCGTGGTTCTCACCTTGACGCTCCTTTCTGGTTGCCTCGGCTCCGAGGACACCATCGAGTCCATCCCTGGTGATGACACGGATTCATTGAATTCGGATCTGAATCAAACGGTTGAGCCGGAACTTAATGTCACCAATGCCGCTCCCGTGGTGTTTCTGGCGGCCTCCGTGATGGAAGGCGTGGCGCCACTCAACGTCACCTTCGACGTGGATGCAACGGACAAAGACGGCGACAATCTCACCTGGACGCTTGACGCCGGCAATGGCAACGTCACCAACGGCACCGAGCTTCCCGCCTCCGTCAATGCCACGTACCTAGCAGGCAACTGGTCGGCCATTTTCACTGTCACCGACGGCATCAACGAGACCATGGAGCAACTGAACATCACCGTGGCGGCACCCGCTGCCCCAGTTGACCCGAATGCGTCCAAGTACCCGATGACGTTCACCATGAATATCCTGTTGGCCTGCCCACACTGTTTGTCAACGGATGGCACCGGTGACTCCGCTTGCGTGGCCGTCATCACCGATGACAACGGCCTCGACTGTGCGTTCTGGGAAATTCCTGCAGACGCAGCCGGCCGTTCTTTCACCGCAGATGGAACCTTGCTGCCTGCCGTTGATTTCTACCCAGATTGCTCCGGCTCCGGCCGCCTAGGCTTTGGGATTGGAGAAGGAACGATTCCAGAAGGCGCTGGCTGTGCCGTGCTTTGGGACATCGTTGACCCGGTCGTCACCGCTGTCTTCGTCATCCAGTAAGGCGCTCTAGTCGCATCTCAGCCCCTCTCTCCTTTCTCTCATTTGTCTCGTGCCGACAGTTTTGTCCGGGAAAGCTTCGAGTGAGCCCTTGCCCCCAATCCGACGTGGTCGTCCTCTTGAAATGCTGGCTCAAGACTCGAATTTTGTCCTTTCACCGCACTCCCCGTCCCCCCTTACCCTCTTATATCCCCGTTTTGTGGGCCGCTCGATGGCCTCCATCGCCTCGCACCTGCTTGGATGCGGTGCCGTTCGCTTCGGCCGATTCACGCTCACCTCCGGCGCCCAATCCCCGTACTACGTGGATGTCAAGGCTGCAACCACCGACCCCACGGTGCTGCGCCCCATCGCCAAGGAAATGGCCGCCCTCGCCGCCAAACACGGCCCCTTCGACGCCGTAGCCGGAATGGAGCTGGGCGCCGTGCCCATCGCCACCGCTGTCTGCCTCGAAACCGACTTGCCCCTTCTCGTGGTGCGCAAGCAAGCCAAAGGCCACGGCACCGGCAAGCGCATCGAAGGCCGTGACCCCACTGGCATGCGCGTCTTTGTGGTAGAAGACGTCACCACCACCGCCGGCAGCACCGTCGAATGCGTGCAAGTGCTTCGCGACGCCGGCGCCATCGTCACCCACGCCAGCGTGGTCGTTGACCGCGAATCCGGTGGAGCCGAGCGCCTTGCCGACGTCGACATCGAACTTCTTCCCCTGGCCCGAGCCAGCGAACTTCTGGACACCCCAGAAGCCAAGGCCGCCCTCGCAGCAGCAGACGCGGAGGCCTCTGCTTGACGCGTGTGCTCCTCGTTGGCGGCGGCGCCCGCGAACACGCCATGGCCCGCGCCATCAAGCGCAGCGAAGACGCCGAATTGCTCGTGGTGATGAAACACCGCAACCCCGGCATCTCCAAGCTTGCCACCGAGGTCCACCAATGCAGCGAAACCGATATCGCTGCTGTCGTCGCCTACGCCGTTGAGGCCAAGGCAGACATCGCCGTGGTTGGACCGGAAGCCCCCGAAGAACTCGGACTCTGCGATGCCCTGGCCGAAGCCGGCATCCCCTGCGCAAGCCCCACCAAGGCGGCCGCTCGCATCGAGACCGACAAGACCTGGATGCGCGAATTGATGGCCAAGCACGACGTGCCCGGCCGTCTCGGCCACCACATGTTCACCGACTTGGAAGCAGCCGAAGCGTTCCTTGACGAAAACGGACCCGTCTGGGCCATCAAGCCCGTGGGCCTCACCGGTGGAAAAGGCGTGCAAGTGCACGGCGACCACTTTGATGACGCGGAGGGCGCCAAGCAATACGTTCGCGAAGTGTTCCAGAAGGGCACCGGCGGCGGCGCCTTGCAATTTGAAGAACTGGCTCGCGGCGAAGAATTCACACTCATGGCATTCACCGACGGCAGCGCTGTTTTGCCCATGGTCGCCGTTCAAGATCACAAGCGCCTGCGCGAAGGCGACGAAGGCCCCAACACGGGTGGCATGGGAAGCTACAGCCAATGCGACGGCTTGCTCCCCTTCCTCACCCAATCCGAATACGACGCCGCCGTGGAGATTGTGCAGGCCCTCATCGATGCCATGGACGCCGAAGGTTGCCCCTACGTTGGCACCATTTACGGCCAATTCATGCTCACCGCCAGCGGCCCCAAGGTGATCGAAGTCAACGCACGCTTTGGCGACCCCGAAGCGATGAACGTATTGTTCCTCCTAGAAACCGACTACCTGATGCTCCTTCAAAGCATGGTAGAAGGTAACCTCGACGCCCGCAAGGTCTCCTTCCGCCCCAACGCGACGGTGGTCAAGTACGCCGTCCCCATTGGGTACGGTGACGGCACTCCCCAAGCCGGCACCCCTGTTCGCGTGGATGAGGAAGAGATCGAAGCGCTCGGCGCCACGGTCTTCTACGCCAGCATCGAGGAAAAGGAAGGCAGCCTACGCACCCTCAGCAGCCGCACGCTAGCGGTGCTAGGTGAAGGCGAAACCATCACAGAAGCCGAACAAATGGCCGAGAAGGCCCTTGAACACGTCCACGGCGACCTCTTTGTGCGCCACGACATTGGCACCGCCGCCGTCATCGAACGGCGCATTCGAAACATGCAGCAGATTCTTGCCAAGGAGGCATAACATGGACGCAACCGTTTACTTCGTCGGCACCGCCGGCGCCGGAAAGAGCACCCTCGTCGCCGCGTTCGACCGCTGGGCAAAACAAAACGGCCTCAGCACCCTCATGGTCAACCTCGACCCTGGCTCGGAACAGTTGCCGTACGAACCTGAGGTGGACATTCGTGAAACCGTCCGCCTCGCGGACATCATGGAAGAGCACGGCCTCGGACCCAACGGTGCCCAAGTGGCCGCCGCGGACATGATCGCCCTAGATCTGACGGAGACCGAGGAAGAAATCGGCTCGTACCGTGCCGACCTCACGTTCATTGACACCCCCGGCCAAGTAGAGCTGTTTGTGTTCCGCTCCGCCGGCAAGCACATCGTCGAGAGCATCGCGCCCGGCAAGAGTGTCATCGTCTACCTCTTGGATCCCTTCCTAGCACGCACCGCCAGTGGATTCGCAAGCCAACTGATGCTCGCTGCCACCACTCAATTCCGGTTCAACGAGCCGATGATTACGGTGCTCAGCAAGGCGGATGTGCTCGATGAAGAGGTTCTCGAAACCATTCAAAAGTGGGCCGCCGACCCGGAGGCTCTGGAACTGGACGTTCTTCGTGATGAGCCTAGCATGAACCGAGAATTGGCGGCACAAGTGGCCCGCCTCCTCGATGCCATGAGCCACGAATTGACCATCATTCCCACCAGCGCCGCCGATGGCCGTGGTATTGAGGATCTGTACGTGCAAATCCAATCCACCGTGGGCGAATCGGAAGACTCCACGCCTGAGTACGATACCTTCCTTGAGCACGGCCAGGAAGAAGGTAAGCAAGGCTAATCGAATTCGGCTTAGTTTCGCACTAGGTCGTCGCCAGGATGGCGGCGGCCTTCGGGGGTAATCCGAGGGGGTGGAGCCCCCTAGGCCGGGGTGACATCCGAGAGGGCGGAGCCCCCTAGGTATGAGACGTTCCACAGCGGTGGCCAGGCTTGGAATCTAATCGATTGGCCCAATTTGGCGGCGTCATGGTTTTCCGCATTGATTGGATTCGCCTCAATCCAGTTCACGAAGGTGTAGGA
>JBFJXT010000207.1:0-4089 GCA_041623015.1 Thermoplasmatota archaeon
CGGCGGTTGATGACGCGGACGCCAAAATTGCCGCCAAGAATCATCACAACGCCGGCAAGCACAAGGGGCATCATCATGAGCCACACTTGGATACATTCGCCGCCGATGAGGGCGAGGCCACGGTCGGCGCAGGGAGCGTCATCGCTGCGCAGCGCTTCTGCGTAAATGATGCCTCCAACTCCGTAGAACAGGAGCACAGCGCCGATGCTGACCAGCAAGTTGCGGGTGCGGCGATTCGGGTCTGTGGGGTGCACTGCAAGAGAAAATCATGCAGGGGGATGATAAAGGGTCCCCGGAACAATGCGACCGACTGATTGAAGGGCCGATAGAGGTCCCGGGAAATTAGAGCAGCGGGCATCGACCCGCACTGAGGGATGCATGGCACGACGTAGGCGATTGGAACAGAGCGAGCAGTCAGCGGCAGCATCGCCTCGAACTTCGAGCTTGTTTTGCCTTGCGCTTGCGGTGCTTCTCTTCACCGTCTCTTTTGGCGTGTATCTCAACGACGAGGGCGCCCAATTGCAGGGCGTCGAAAGTGTCCGCCACGGATCCTTCGAGATTGAGGAGCGCTTGCCCCATTTCTACGCAGTCAAGGACGGCGTCATGCTTCCTGGCTGGAACGGGACCACCACGCACAATGTGTTCGTGAGCATGCTGGCAGTTCCGGCATACGGCGCATTCTGGGCCCTGTCCTTGGTTCTGGCCCCCACAACGGTTTTGCTGCTTGCCTGGACCTCGGCGACGTACATCACGGCGACGCGGGGCTGGTCTCGATTGTACAACCAACGCACCGGCAGGACATGGAATTGGTACAATCAATCCAAGGACAATGCCCCTGGCAAGGACGGCGAGGCCAGCAAATTGCGCCGCGTGCTGGGCCGGGTTCAAAGCATGACCATTGCACACTGGGCCCTGGTGGCGTTGCTGGCGCTTTGGACCTTCACGCAATGGGTGCAACTGCCAGACCTTGACTTTGCACTCTGGGGCGAAGTATTTGCGGTCCAAGGCACCCACACATTCCTGTCAGCCGCTGGATTCGTGCTGTTCTACCGGTTAATCCAAAGGGAAACGGAGTCCCCCCGCGCCGCGTGGATCGCCTCCGCAGCCCTCCTGTTAGGCCCGTTCCTTTTCTGGGGCGTGGGAATCAAGTACCATGGCCCAAGCATGGTGTTGGCCATTGCCACCCTCTGGGCGTACGGCCACCCCCACCGATTTGGACGCCTGGCTGCATTCATCTTTGCGGTCTTGGGCGGCGCGTTGACGCCTCTGGGTGCACCCTTGTTCATTGGCCTCGCCATCGTCGAGGTGGTTCGAACCGTTCGCGCATTCTTGCAGCGAGAAGCAGGCCCTGATCGAACCCGACAAGCCCTCATGGCGTTCGGCGTGTTGGCTGCAAGTTTGTTGGTTTTGGGCATCTTCAACAAGATTACGTCCGGCACGTGGCTTGGAGAACGCCTGCACGACTGGGACCGATCGTTTGCTGGTTTGTGGACGTGGCTCCAGGTTCGAATTCGCTTTGAAAGCGTTGGTCAATCCTTCTCGAATCTCTGGCGCTTGTTCATGAACGCCCGCATGCTGGCGGGCGGCCCCTTGTCTATTTGGACGCTCACACCGTTTGCAGTGCTGGCGCTCGTGGTGCCCTTCCGATTGCGCAAAAAATGGCCGCGAACCTTAGCGGTGGCATTCCTGTCCAGTGTGCTGTTTGTGGCAGCATTTGTCCACGCGGCGCACACCCAAGGCGACGGTCAAGATAACCGATTCTTTGCCACGGCACTGCCTGGATTCATTTTGCTAGCGGCGGTGGTCGCAGCACCCCGCCTGGAGGCGATGGAGCACAATCAAGTTCGATGGGTGAGCCGGGCCGCCCTGGGCACCTTCGTGCTTGGCATGTTGATACTCTTGGCCCTTGCTGCAGCGAATTATTCCATCATCGCCGGCGATGAGCTTCGCCAGGTGCTCAATTTGGCGTGGCTGCTTGGCACCGTTTCCTGGTTGACTCTGCTCGCTATCGAAGCGATTCCCGTGCTTGCGACGCGTCTTGGAAAAACGCGCAGCGACAGCACCTACTCGGTGGCTTTGGGCATTGGATTGGCCTGCGGCGCCCTCTGGTTGTTCTTGATGATGATTGGCGTCCACCGGAGTATCCCCCCGTGGCCATTTGGCAGTGACGCGGAAGGCATGTCGTTCTTGATGCCAAGCCTGGACTCCATGCGCCAATGGTGGATTCCACGCATCATTCCGTGAGCATCGCGGGCGCAGTCAGGAACGATACCAAGGGGCATCGCCATCCCGTTTAGCTGGGCCCAAATTGGTCCAGGAGCGCATGGGCACTCCGCCCCCACCTCCAGATCCTTGGTTCCAAGCGGAGATGTTCAATCCCGCATCCACAGGCCTCGCCCTCATTAGGCAAGGTCGTGCGACTGTTCGATTCAAGCAGCTTGCTCGAAGGTGAGACTGGCGGGAAGCACAGCGACCCAGCACACAAAGATAGAAGTTGGAAAAGGAAGGAAGAAGGGGAAAACGAGGCAGATTCCGGCTTAGCTCTGGAAGCGGCGGCGACCGAGGAACGCCACGGCACCGAGAGCCGCGAGGATGCCCACCATGGGCAAGCCCGGGGTCTCCTTCTTGGCCTTGGCAGCTTGCACGTCAGCAGCGCCCGGAACATCCGGCAGGCCATCGGCATTGACCGTGGTGCTGTAGCCCGTCTTGGTGCCATCCGCCGTCTCGTAGTACGTGGTCACGATGTACTGCGTGCCTGCCTTACCAGCGTCATGCTTGTATGCCTTTGAGTCAGCCGGCAAGTCGATCACGTGATCGAAGGGCGAGTCAGATTTCCAGACTTGGTAGCCTGCTTCTCCATTCACATCGTCCCAGGTCAAGTGGTTGGCACCATCGCGGCGCACCACCTTCAAGGACTCGGCAATGAGCAAGTTGGCCGTCTCGACGGTGGATTCCGGCACTGCGGGATCCGGTTGGGACGGGGGCTGCTCGGGAGGCGAGGTAGGAGGTGATGCAGGGGGGGATGCAGGCGGCGTCGTGGATCCTCCGCCACCACCGCCACCGCCGGTGCCGCCGGAACTGGACCCACCGGTGCCACCGATGCGCACTGCGAGCAGGTCAAGCGAATCGCCACCAATGGCAGCGCCGGGCAACACGTAGACTGTGTCTGTGTCGTCAATGGCGCCGTCTCGGTCTTGGTCGAAGAAGTAGAGCGTCCAAGTGGGTTGACTGGAGGCGAAACTGTAGCTGACAATGTCGCTGTTGCCTGAGACGACAAACGTTCCAGGCGCGTACGTGGTGCTGCCGGCGACCACTTGCGTGAGGCGAATGTCGCCCGTGTCGAGGCCGTTGTTGTCTAGGTCGAGGTACACGCCGTCGCCCTTGGAGTATGCACTGTCGCTGTCAATATCCACATACTTCACGGCACTGGTGAACAAGTTCACGGGCCGCGTCATGGGAGCGCCGAGTTCCGTAGAATCGCTGCTGAGGACGTGGGTTCCGGCAGCCTTGATGCCGTTGGCATTGGCAGGGACCAATCGAATGTCGTCGGTTTTGACCTTGGTGCCAGCGGTGCCGAAGGACAGGTAGAAGCCGTCGTCAATGACGGATCCAGAGTCGCCCAAGTCGAATTGCATAATGGCTTGATCATACGGACCCGCCACACTGGTTCCAACTGGAGTGAGGGTCACGTCGAGGCCGGCCGTGTTGTCAACAACGCGGGTGCCTGCGCTTGGTAGAAGCGATACATCGCCCACGCGCAAGCGCAAGTTGGGGTGCGTGGTGCAGGTTCCTTCACACCAGCTGAGGTACACTTCGTCCACGGAGGAAGGTGCGTCCCGGGTGGTGTCGGCATTGCCTGCTGCCACCGTGGTTCCTGCACCGAGGCTGCCGACCGCGAGGAAGCGGAAGTCGCCTGCATTCACCATGTTGTCCTTGGAGAAGTAGACGTATTCCGAGCGACCGGAGTGGTAAGTGCCATCGTCGCCGGTGACGCGGACGTTGCTGTCGGTTAGAAGTTCCGCGCCACAGTCATCGTCTAGGGAGCCGGTGCTGGGGCAGTTGACATTGGTTCCGGGAGTGCTGCTAAAC
>JBFJXT010000208.1:0-4058 GCA_041623015.1 Thermoplasmatota archaeon
GCCGCGTCCACATCGGTGACGGCGCCATGGATGACGCGAAGATCCCACCGCTCCACCACCGGAAGCACTGTGTAGGTTTCTCGAACAGCGGACTCAACTTCAAGGCGTACCTTGTCGCGCCACTCAATGGCAAAAGCGTCCACGCCTCCGACATCCCAGGGTGAGATGTGATGGATGCGAAGGGCCAGAACACCGGCACCATGAAGCCTGGCTTGGACGCGCTGGCCTTCAATCTCAAATTCCACGGCCAACGGTGCCGTGAAGGGGCCAAACCGGCTGCCGCTTGCACCATGAATCAAATCAACCCGCTTGGGCGACTGGCCGCAGAGTGAGGTTACCTTGCCCAAATCCAACGTGGCGCCAAGGTCCACGAGGGCAAACGTCACGGCGACCGCTCGATTGTCGTCTAATTTGGCTGGGGCCCGCACCGCCAGAAGCCAACGATCCCGACGGAGGGGAACCGTTGCATCCCCTCGCCAAGCGGCGTCAAAATCACCAAGCGACATGACGGTCTCGGGCCCGGTCCAAGGATCTTGCAAGACGATTTCATGGGCATTGATGCGCGACACCACGGCGTAGTGATCTGTGTCTTCTGATTCCAGCCAGTAGCACACGATGACCACATGGCGATTCCGCATGAGTTGTCCAATTTCAGCAAGGCGGGTCGTGGTATGGCGGACGACGCTTTCGAGGCCCAAATCTTCGACGAACTTGGCCAGGACCTTTTGTCGCGTGCCAATGTGGGCATCGGTTCCGAGTTGCTCTGCTAGACTTTGCTCTTCGATTCGAACGCCCCAGAGGCCATCAAGGACCATCTTGAGCGCGGCCGGGCCGCAGGTAAAGTCCGTCTCTTGTTCATGGTGTGGGATGTCCACGGGGGCTGAGTGTTGGCTCAAGACGGGCGTGGAGTCGATTCCACTGGATGAAGTCATGCCTCCCCCTGCGCTATTTTGGGTACCTAATCGGGAGATTCTCGTTTTATGCGGCGGTCGACGCCTGTAAATACAACATCCGACAATGTTTTCCCATGACTGTAATCAGCTTGCGTTTACCAGAGGCAACGCTGGAAGTTTACCGTCAAAATGGATTGCGGCCTGCAGCGGTGGCCAAGGAATTTCTTATGCAACGCGCCCGGGAATTGGAGCTCCAAGGTCGGATGCAGCGATTTGCAACCTACCGCAAGTCCTCCACTCGCCCGGTCGTTGATGAATTGAGGGATATTCGTGACCAAGACTGAGGTCGTCGTGGACGCAAGTATCCTGCTCAAGCTGGTTCTCGAAGAGCCCGATACGCCCGCGTGCCTGCTTTGGTATGAAATGGCCATCGAAGCAAGAACGCGATTCATGGCACCGGCATCGTTGTATGCAGAAACGGGGCGCGTAGTCCAGCGGCGCTTTCCCGAGCTAACGCCTGAAGAGCGGCAATTGATTCACTCTGATCTCCTGGCGGACATTGAACTACTACCACCGCAGAAAGACGCCGACTGGCACGCCGCAAGGCACCTGGAATTCTTTGATGCACTGTACGTGGCCGCAGCGAAGGGTCGCAGCCTCGTTACCGCAGATGCACGCATGGCAAAAGCGGCCCAGGCGCTCGGCGTAGCGCTCGTGCGGCTGCCAGACGTGACGTCTGAAGCTTCAGCTCCGAGCACGATTTAGGGTTCGTGCCCAGGAGCGGATGCGCGCCGTCACGAAGAACAAAATCAGCGTCAGGGCCAACACGGCGGTCACCGAGTCTCGGCGCACCATGAACAAGCCCATCACAAGGGCCGTGGTCACGAGAAGCCCAAGGGTCGCCTTGCCTTTGGCGAGTCGAAATGCTGCTTCCACTTCTTCGGTTCGCGTTGCCATAGGATTCCTCTAACGTCGCCGTTGTTGTCGTTCTTCGGCAAGGGAACTGCTCAATTCCCGGTAGGATGCACGAAGGATCCACGTCCAAGCGGCTAGAATCGTCACGCACCCCATGGAGATGGCTGCCCAGAGCATCCGCCACATGCCAAACCCGATGACGGCTGCGGCGGCCGAGGTGAGGGTGGCCAATGCTAGCGCGAGGCGAGGAATGGCGCTTTGATCTCGAATGGCTCGGCCCACGCCGCCCACGGTGGGGGCACCGGTTCTCGTGGCGCCCTTGGGAATTGTCCCCTCCGCGTCGTATTGGCCTGGGTGCCGTTCGCTCATGCTCAGTAGGTCCGGGCGAAGCGAATCCACTCTGTTGCGGGTTCGCCAGTGGCGGCACAGGTTTGGCCAGAGGCGTCGGCATTGGCGTCAACGGGCACACCGAGCGTTTTGATGTCGAGGGCCTTCTCTACCATTTGGGCGGCGGCATCGTCTTTGATTGGCATTTCAAAGATGCAATCCAAGGTTTCCTCGGCGTCGATGGCCTTGGCTTCGTCGAGGGTTTTCACTCGCTTGATGCGCTCACCGCAGAAGGTGGCTTGGCGCTCGTAGAGGGCCTCTTGGATGACGCCGAGCAATTGCTCCACGTCGGACTCCAGGCTCGCCAGGGCAAGAGGTTGCTTGCCGTCGCGGCCGGGGATGTCTCGGCGAGCTGCGAATACGGATTCTTTTTCCACGTCCTTGGGGCCGATTTCGAGGCGCAGGGGCACACCGCGAAGTTCCCAGTGGAAGTATTTCTCGCCGGGGCTCTTGTCGCGGGTGTCCAATTTCACGCGGAGGCCCGAAGCCATGAGGCGGTCGGCCACGTCTTGGGCGTAGGAATGGATGCGTTCTGCGTCGCCCTTGAAGACGATGGGCACCACAACCACCTGCACGGGGGCGACACTGGGAGGCAATAGCAGGCCGTTGTCGTCACCGTGGCAGCCCACGACGGCACCCACGAGGCGTTCGCTCATGCCGTAAGTGGTTTGGTGGCAGTGAACGTGGCTCTTGTCTTCTGCTTCGTACGTCATGTCGTAGGCTTCGGCAAAGTTGGTGCCGTAGTAGTGGACCGTGGCGCATTGGAGCACCTTGCCGCTTGGCATAATGACGTCGGCGGCGTTGCTTTCCACGGCGCCAGGGAATTTGTCCCACTCGGGGCGGCGGGTGCGGATGGTGGGGAGGGCGATATTGTCGAAGACGTTGCCAACGATTTCCAAGTCGAGCTCCACGTGCTTGCGGGCGTCTTCTTCGTTGGCAAAGACACTGTGGTCTTCGAAGAAGTGAATTTCACGCACGCGCATGAAGGCGCGGGTCTGCTTGGTTTCGTAACGGAATACATTGCAGATTTGGTACGTGTGCAGGGGCAAGTCCGAGTGGCTGCGAATCCAGAGGGGGAACACCTCGTACATGGCGCATTCACTGGTGGGGCGAACCACCCAGCGCTCGCCATCGGGCAAGGGGTTGTTGCCGGCGCGGTCCACCCAGAACACTTCGCCGCCAAAGCCCTTGATTTGGTCCGCTTCCTTCATGAACAACTTCTCGGGGATCATGAGGGGGAACGACACTTCGTCGTGGCCCGTGTGTTCCATTTGGGTGCGGGTGAATTGGTCGATGCGGCTCATGATCGATTGGCCGTAGGGGCGCCAAATGTTCATGCCCTTGATCGGGTAGCGCTTGTCGGTGAGTTCGGCTTCTTCGACGATGTGGTTGTACCACTCCATGAAGTCCTGGCTCTTGAGCGGACGGCGCGTGGGCTCCTCGACGGTCTTCGACATGCTCCGGGCCACTCATGGGGCTATGAAAAAACCGCCCGAAGCGATCGGGGGCCCAAGTTACGGCTTCAGGACCGCCACGTGACTGGCTGAATGGTGCTGGTTCGACTCGCTGAATCCACGAGCGGCGGGCCGGAGGCGTTCTTGTTGAATGCGCTGCGATGGTCCAGTAGGAACGCTTCGAGGGCCCGTGGGGGCAAGCCAGTAAGACGACTCACGGCGTCGGTGGGTGGGGCGGTCACTTGATCCGCCATCACGTGGGCAATTTCCTGGGCCTCGTGTTGTAAGTGCCCGGTCTCCATGAGGTGCTCGGCGAAGGGTTGGGCATCGATGTCGACCGCTTGCAAGGTGTGGCCGACGTTGTAGCTCAGCAATTGGGCAACTTCCGCCAGGGTCCAGGCGCGGGGCC
>JBFJXT010000209.1:0-4028 GCA_041623015.1 Thermoplasmatota archaeon
CGGCAAAGTCGTCCGTGGGAGCGTCCTTGACGTAGATGCTGGCGCTGCCAGTGCCTTCGGCGGTGCAGCCGCTAAGGCTGATGGTGAGCAATGCTATGGCAAGCAGGGGAGTGCGCATACCCCCGAGCCAGCCGAGGGACCTTATAGGGCCCGTGGGACACCTCTCAAACGGTGCCGGTGACGTAGAGGGTGCCTTGTTCGAGCTTCCAAGCATCCGCATTGGGGTCGGTGGCGCGGAGGCGGTCTGTGCGAACAGCGGTGAATCCTGCAGCTTCGAAGGCGGCTTTCCATTCGGCTTCGCTTCGTAGGGCCATGGGCACGCCTACGTCTGTGGGCCATGAGTGGCTGTCCGGGTTTTCCCCGTAGAAGTCGATGAGCATGTGGAAGGAGCCGCCGGGCGCCAAGACACGAACCACTTCTTTGAGCACCGCGTCGGGGTCCGGCGCGTAGTAGACGGCCTCCATACTCCAGACGAGGGCCACGTGCCGGTCGGGCCAGGGAAGGGCAGCAAAATCGCCTTGCTGGAAGTCTCCCTCAGGAGCCGCTTCCTTGGCTCGTTCGATCATTTCGGCGCTGGCGTCAATGCCGCACACTTGGGCGCCTTGGCTGTGGGCCCAGCGAGCTGCCCAGCCGTTGCCGCAGCCCAAGTCCAGGAACCGAGAGCCCGCCGTGACTGTGAGGCCGTGCAGGAGGGGCGCCGCCGTTTGTCCGTGGCCGCGCTCCATGCCCTCGGCGCGTCCCTTGCGGGCCCATTCGTCGAAGAGGTCTCCTGCTTTCATGCGAACATCCGGAAGGTGAGCATGCCAAACATGGCCAGACCAATGAGTGCCATGGAGACGCGAGACAAGGTGTGGTTGCGAGCAAGCAGAACGCGGTATTCCGATTGCTGCGCTGCCTCAAGGCCCCCATCGAGGAACTTGTTGGCAAGAGGTCGCAGGCGAGCCTCCGTGGGGGTGTGGCCAAAGGCACCGACGCCAAAAGCAACCAGGGCAAACGTCATGCTCATGCCCATCACCATGGCGCCAAAGCCAATGGCATCCAGCCCGTATTCACCAATGCCCATCAGGGCCCCACCAAACAGGATCGTGGTGACGCTGGTGATCGCCATGAATCGGCTGTGCCTGCCCGTGGCAAAAAATGCCGCTTCGAGCTGTGGACCCACCTGACTTTTGCGAGCCGCGGCTTGAATGACGGCGTTCGAATAGACGGCACCGCCGCCCCAGGCAATTGCGGCTAGAATGTGCAGCGCACGGAGCACTTGCAGCACTTCGACCATGCCGCCACCACAGGGCCATCCCTTGAAACGGCTCCGTTTGGAGACAAAACCAAGCCGTGTGGCGTGCAAAACAAACCGGGCCAACAGTGATATAGTGCACCCATGTCGGCCAGCCTACTTCAGAGGACTTCCATGGCACGTGTACCAGCAAGGATGTACCGCAAGATCACCCAGCGCCCCTACACGCGCCGTACCTACATGGGCGGTGTGCCGGGCCTGCGCATCCTGCAGTTCCACTCCGGAAACAAGCAAAAGCACGACTTCCCCGTGTCCATTCACCTCGTTCCTGAGGAACGCGGCCAAATTCGACACACTGCATTGGAAGCCATGCGTATCACCGCCGTCCGCTACATGGACAAGAAGGCGGGTCGTGAAAACTACCACTTGCACGTTCGCTGCTACCCCCACCACGTTCTGCGCCAAAACAAGCAGGCCAGTGGTGCAGGTGCTGACCGTGTTTCCATGGGTATGCGCCTTGCCTTCGGTAAGCCGATTGGCACCGCTGCCCGCATCGCCGCCGGCCAGGAGATCGTCACGATCCACACCTACGCCCGCGCCATCGAGCACGCTAAGGAAGCACTGCGCAAGGTAAGCAACAAGATCGCTATGCCCTGCCACATGGACGTTGTCTCTCACGACGACCGCAGTGTGGAAGAGCTTCTGCACGTGGCTGAAGAAGCCCACGGTCAGAAGATGAAGGGCGCCGGCGCCGTTGAGGACACCATCGACCAAGTCGAAGGTTCCGAACCGGAAGGCGAAGAAACTGAAGCCACCGACGCCGCGGAATCCGAAGCAGAAGCTACGGAATCCGACGAGAGTCAGGCTTAAGCCCCTTACCCCTCCTTCCCACCTGGGTGTTTACGTGACACGGGTCCGAAATCCGTTTGTGCTAGCGATGTCGCTAGCCCTGCTTGCCAGTGCGGCAGCACTTGGAGTCGTGTTGCGCCATGATGGTGAAATTGGAGCCGTGGAAAACGTCCACGCCATCGACTCAGCGGGAGACGATATTCGACTGAAGGGTGACCTCGTCTCCTATCAGACGCCTATGGGCGCGTCTTGGCAAGCGGTTCACGCCGTCTTGTCCAACAACACCTTCCAATTGGATGTTGACGGCCCCATGGTGCTCGTCACTGGCTTGGTTGACGCCGATGCAGCCCAAGGCGACGAGCACATCATTGACGGTCGCGTGGTGTACTTTGGCGTGCACCCGGACGATTCCGAAGCAACCCTTGTGGTTGTGGCGGCTAAGTCCGTTTACGAACCGTACTTCGCGTGGTAACATGAGCCCCTGGTGGCTTCTTGTTCTGCTCTTGACCCTTGGCGGGTTGAGCCTTCTTGCTTGGTCCATCCGGGCACTCGATGCCCCCGGCGCCATCATGGCGTTCTTCGTGGGCCTCATCGTCGCCCTGTCCGCGGGCTTTGGCTGGCTGGTGCTCATGTCCTTGTTCAGCATCATTGGCGCCGCCGTGACGTTCGTTGGTAAGCGACGAAAAGCAGCACGGGGCGCAGCAGAGGACCGAGACGGCGAGCGCGGCATTCCCAATGTCCTGGCCAATGGGTCCGCACCTCTGCTGGCTGCCCTTGCAGTCTTCATGGTGGACACCCAAGCCGCTGCGTTGGCATTTGCAACGGCCGTGGCCGCAGTGACCGCCGACACCATGGCCAGCGAACTTGGATCTCTTGGGCGCGGAGCCCGGCGCATCGTGCCGCCATTCGATCTTCGACCTCCCGGCGAAAATGGCTGTGTGAGTTGGGTTGGCCAGGCTGCTGCCCTGGCAGGCTCTGCAATCATTGGCTTGGCGGCAGTTTGGCTGCTGCCGATTCCCCCAGCCCTCGCATGGATTCCGATGCTTGGCGGTTGGCTTGGCTGCCAACTGGATAGCCTCCTCGGCGCCACCGTGGAACGCGATCCGTTGCGCCCCAATCGACCCCTTGGCAAAGAAGGCGTCAATTTCTTGGCAAGTGTAGTCCCCGCCGCGGCAGTGCTCGTGGGTTCGCTCTAAGTGGGACCTGCCTGTGCCCCCGCCATGGACCAAGCCGCCAAGAAGCACGCACTCCGCCTCGTTCCCTACGGCCTCTACCTAGCCGGATTCAAGCGCGAAGATGGCAGCACCGGCATCAACCTCGTCAGTTGGTTCACCCAAACCAGCTTCGACCCGCCCCGCGTCGTCGTAGGCCTCCACCGCGAAGGCAGCGCATACGCCGCCGCCAAGGAAACCGGCGTCCTCGCCCTCAATCTTCTGGGCACCGACGACAAGGAAACCATGAAGGCGTTCTACAAGCACGTAGACGTTGAAGATGGAAAAGCCGGCGGCCTCGATGTGAAAGATGGCGAAAACGGCTGCCCCCTCCTGCCTTCCCTCCCCGCAGCACTTGAGCTCAAATTCGTAGCAGAACTGGAAGGCGGCGACCACGCCCCGTGCCTCTTTGAAGTGACCCAAGGCCACGTGTTCGATGAAGACGCCAAGGCGCTCAGCCACGAAGGCGCCGGCTTGCACTACGCAGGCTAGGAGCCCCCCATGCCAAGCCTCGACGGACGCATCGCCCTCGTTACCGGCGCAAGCAAAGGCATCGGCCTCGCCATCAGCCAAGCGCTTGCCACACGCGGTGCCCGACTCATCCTCGTTGCCCGAGGCGAAGAAGCACTCGAAGCGGCCGCCGAGACTTGCCTGGCCGCCGGAAGCCCTCACGTGCTGACCATTGCCGCCAACGTTGCCGATTACAAGGACCTGGACCGCATCGTCATGACCGC
>JBFJXT010000210.1:0-4023 GCA_041623015.1 Thermoplasmatota archaeon
ACGCAGATTGTCCCGTGTGCGGATTTGGCGGTGGCCGCGTCCCTGGCAGCAGCGGCGGCGGATCCTACACGGCAGGCACCGGCAGCTACACGTTCCAGAGCCAAGGCTTCGCGGCCCCTGGCGCAGAAATCGCGAAGGCCAAAGAGGAAGCCGAGGCCAAAGCCAAGAAGAAGGCCGAATCCAAAGAATACAGCGGCCTCGCCATTGCCAGCCTAGTCCTGGGCTTGCTCATCATCATCCCGGTAGCCGGCATCGTCGCGTTTGGCCTCGGCATCGGCGGCATCGCTCAAACGGGCAAGGGCGGCTTGAAAGGACGCGGCATGGCTGTCAGTGGCCTCATCCTTGGAGGCCTAGCACAACTGGTTTGGTTTGTCGCCATCGTGGCTGGATTCAGTGCACTTGGGCGATTGATCTTTGGCGGCTGAGCCCCAATTTTCCCCTTGACCACCCAAGCCACATGCTCTTGAGGCGGCACAAACCCATCACTCGGTATGGCGGGGCACAAAGTGCGACGATGTGGAATTCCCCTCCTGTTGCTTGTCTGTGCCCAAGCGTTTGACGTCGCCAGCACCCTGCTTGCACTTCGCGTCGGCGGAACCGAATCCAACCCGTTGCTTGGCCCTGTGCTGGCGTCAGCGGGCTGGAAAGGCCTCGTGACAGTCAAAGCAGGGGTAATCGCCCTCGCCTTCGCAGCCGTCCTGCTCGATCCTCTGCGCACCTACCACGTGCCCGCGGCCCTCTGGTTTGCCACACTCTCATCCTGGGCCGTGGTGCTATGGAATCTTTGGGGGTACGCAGCCGTTACAGGAAATATGGCCTTGGCCATCGCCTACTCAGCCCTGGGCGTGGCTGTGGTCGCAGGCATCCTCGGCGAAGGGAACAAGGGAACCCCGGAAGTCGAAAATCAGAAGTGACCTCGTTAACCCGCCCATCCGGGTTGATGAACAATGGATACGCGGCACAGAGCCCCGTTTATCGCACCAAGCCCCAACAGCCCTCTGGTGCCGGCCGGTGGAGACGGACTACGAATAGCCATCCGCAAAGCTTGACACGTCCGTCAAGCGAGCCATTGCAGTATTGCGGCTCACTTCCAATGAGAAACTTGGATCAATCTCCAGACACCGTGCCAGCGCCGCGCGAGACTCTTCCAGCTTGCCATCATGGTTTGCAAGCAGCGCCTCGAAATACCAATGCGTTGCCTCATCCAAATGGGCACCCAATTCATTGAGCATCGAGCGCGCATCATGAGACCCACGAACGTGCAAGGTAGCATGAACCAGCATGCCGACTGCATTTTCCTTGCGACGCCCTCGGATATGCGCCCTCGCCGTGTCAACCACGTGCGGATAGAACCCAACCTCAAACGCCCGGGTCAACTCCTTCCAACGCATTTCACGACGGGCGACGACGAGGATGGGCACCATCGCCAATACGAAGAGCGCTGCCAATGCAGCACTCCAACCTTGCCAAGGCAGCGACGAGGTCGACGAAAGCGGTGCGCTATCCCAAGGCACCGGCGAGCCGGAGGCCAACCCCGAATTGATGGTGACATCCGTGCTCTTGGCTCTGAGCTTGTCATTAAACTGGTCAAAGATGACGTTCAAGGACCCCATCAAGGATTGCTCCTCGGGCCCCATGACGACCATCTGCCCCTCCATATTCACAAGGAGACCCTGAATCAAGAGAGTGTCAACTGAGCCCGCCGGTAGCCGGAGTCGAACGGTTCCTTCATCGACGAAAATGAACAGCATTTTTGACTGGCGACCTTCAAAGGCATCTCCTTCAACATCGCGAGTCCCCGACCAGTACGTGCGCTCGTGAGAGGAAATCAAATCCCAGTCCCATAAGGAAAATGCAACCGGGCCAAATACGACCAAGTCAACAACGTCCGATTTCGACGTAAGCGCCAAGGTATCCGCCGTATTTGCATGGGGATTTGGACGCTCCAAATCCATGTACTTCGGACCCTCCACGCGGTCAGGCGTGTCGGTACCCATTTCAAATTCAATGGATCCACGTTCAACGTGGGCCATGGTCTGCTCCGTTCCCCACATGAAGAGATCCCGGTTGGGACCGCTGCGTTGTGAAATCAAGCTCGCAGAACCCGAGAATTCCGTTTGATTGGTATGTTGAGGCTCCACCCGCAAAAAGGGCACCATGCCGGCATCCTCGTGCTCTGATTCGATGCGGATTGCATCTCCTTCAATGTGGATACTTTGAGCGGTTTCGGCGGCCCCCACAGGAGAAAGAACGCGCAGGGACCTCAAACCAATCAGTGCTTCGCCTGAACCCGTTAGCTCTGCACTGTCACCAAGCACATTGATTTGCTCGGCGCTCACAACAGGTAGCAAAAGAGTCAGCACGAAGACAGTTCTGAGCATGGTTTATGGGGCCGGGGTGGGGGGTAGAGGGTAGAAGCACGATTCGTGAACAGATACGGGGTCGGGCGAGATGTAGAAGGTTGCCATATCTTGAGGCTCGCAGCGAGGGTAGCCCAGGTTCGTGGGCAACCCATTGGCATCTGGCTCAGCAACAACGGTAGGGCATAAGAGCATTAAGCATGCGGCGACAATCAAGGTGAATTGCATTGTGTGACACATGATTACCTAGTTCATCAACGGTTTCGCTACAGCGGCCCCGAATGTTCCCATTCCTCGCCATTTATTGACCGCTATGGATGTGAATCTGCCCGAAACTATCGAATTTGTTCAAGTCAGTAACCCGGATGTCTTACTATGGCCCCCTTGGGAGAGACGGCAAGCAGGGTCCTGGCCGCGATTCAGTCCACAGGCGGCATAACTCGAACGGAGTTGTGTGTCCAATTGAATCTGGGATGGGGAACCGTTGGCCACCATATTTGGAGATTGGAAGGAGATCGACAAATTCGATCTCAGAGAGTTGGCAGATTCTTGTGGCTATTTCCGGCATCGATTCAGGCACATGAAGGGCGCATGATTGCTGGCCTCCGCCGACCTGAAGCTCGCTGCATCCTTGAGCATGTCATCCGACGCAAGGAAAGTACCATTTCGGCATTGTCGGAACAAACCAACATGAATCGCCGCATGGTATCCAGCCAATTACGCACATTGGAAGTTGCAGGCCTTATTGAGAAACGGGATTCAAATCCCAACCTATACTCTGCAGCAGAACCGGATGCCAATCGCATCCTCAATCGCTTCAGTGGCAAACGAGACAGGAGTCTGATGGAATCCTTGAGCACTCAGCAGCCCGCTTCCTTTGGCAAGGTGTAGGCCCCGTCAGGGCAGGGGTGTAAGGCCCCGTGAGGGGATTGAATTCTGCCACTACACGAAGTAGTGGGGAAGAGATTCCTTGGAATTGTAGAATTGCTCTAACTAGGATAGGAAAGGCAATTCCAATTGGAGTGTAGGGGGCCCCATCCAGGACTGGCAAGTTCCTCGCCTATTTGCGCTTGGAATTGAAAGGGGGATTTGCTCCATGATTTACTGGGAGCGTTCAAAGGAAGGAGGGGGAAAGGATGACGCGATTTGCTTAGAGTCCACGTTGGTGAACTTCAATGAACAGAATCCCGGCACCTTCTGAGAGGTTCAGGGTCACGGTGTGGTTTCCGGGGTCAACGGCACCGCATTCCTTCTCACGCATATTGGCGGGAAGTGGGCCGGCCTGGACGATGCGGCTGTTGTAAGCCAGCCAGTCCTCGCAGTCACCAGGACCATCGACCAAGAGCGTGCCGTATTCTCCAGAAGACGTTCGGACGCGGATGCGGGATTCCATGCCCTCATCCTCGACTTCGAAGGTGAAATTTTCCTCGTTGAACATGTCAATGGCCAGGACCTTGCTGTAAGTCAATGTCCAATCATTGGCAGTGCTCATGGATACCTCATCCACGTGTGGGCTAGGTGCGGGGACAAACAGCATCCCGACCAAAAATACCGGAATCAGGGCGAGCCATGAGTATCGTAAGTTCATACTGTAACATCCATGGCGGGAACATGGGCCTTGTGGCTGGAACTGGCGAGATTAGTGATGGGATTCACGGTGGGC
>JBFJXT010000211.1:0-3998 GCA_041623015.1 Thermoplasmatota archaeon
CCCCGCCTCGCAGAGTGGGCAGAAACCGAGACGGATTGGAGCACCCGGGACTTGTGCCGCAAGCTCGGCGAATGGGCTGGCGAAGAAGAAAACCGCGAGGAAAGCCTCCTCTATTGGGCTTACAAGAATGAGATTCCCATCTTCGTGCCCGGCCCCACGGACGGAAGCGTCGGTGCCCAAGTCTGGATGACGTACCAGAATAACCGCAAGATTCGCTTCGATCTGCTTCGCGACGAGCAGGACCTTGACGAATTGGTCCATGGTGCCGACAAGCTTGGCAGCCTCATGATCGGCGGCGGCATCAGCAAGCACCACGTGATTTGGTGGAGCCAATTCCGAGATGGCCTCGACACCGTCGTCTACCTCACCACTGCTCCAGAGCATGACGGAAGCCTCAGTGGCGCCCGCGTTCGAGAAGCAGTAAGCTGGGGCAAGGTCAAGGAAGACGCAGCTTGGCAAACCGTAGAAGGCGACGCGACCGTGTTGTTGCCCTTGTTGGCAGCGGATCTATTCTCCCGCCTCTAGGTGCTGCTCCAATTCTGCTTTTGCCCCTTTCTCCCATTTGACCCGGCCCCGGGCGTCCAAGTACCTCCCTAGACTCCCATGCCATGATGGGTACGCGTTCGCTCCTGGTGGCCTGCCTGGGCCTTGTGTTGATTGGATTCGTGCCGGGGCCTGTCGCGGCTCAAGAGGACCCATTGACTGCCTCTGAGCGAGCGTGGATTGAGGCCAACGGCCCCATTCGTTATGCGCCGGACCCGGACTATCCCCCCTTTGAATTCGTACAGGACGGAGACGTCCAGGGGATCAACATGGATTTCTTGAACCGTATGAGCCGCAACTTGGACATTGAGTTTGAAGTGGTCCTCTACAACAACTGGACGCGTGTGCTCCAAGCGATGGAGGCCAAGGAAGTCCACATGCTAGGATCCTTGGCCCAAACTGACGACCGGGAGCGAAACATGGACTTCGTGGGGCCCTACATGTCCCTTGGCGAAGTGTTCTACATCAACGTCGCCCGCGCGGATCTTAACGACATGGAGGACTTGTCTGGCAAGCGCATTGCGGTGGTGGAAAGCTATGCTGCGTCCACTTGGCTTGCCGAAAATCGACCCGACATGATTCAAGTGCCTGTGCCGGACATGCTGTCTGGCCTAGAAGCGGTCTCAACCGGCACCGTGGACGCATTCTTCGAAAATGTCCCGGTTGCTGGCTACAACATCCGAGAGCGCTCCATCACCAACATCCGCATCCTAGGTGAGCCTCTGTATTATTCACCGGCCAACTGGGCCGTGCAACAAGACGATGCGGTGTTGGCCGGCATCGTGGGAAAAGGCCTCAAGAGCATCCCCCTTGGCGAGCAAACGGCGATTTTCGAGTACTGGTCTGGCTATGACCTGGGGGTTGCAACTGCTGCACCAAAGAATCCTCTGTTCTCGCCGCTTTCCTTGGCCGTGGTGGGTGGTTTGGCCGTTGTCTTGGTGGCGGCGGGAGCTTGGAACACCACGCTCCAGCGGGCGGTTCGTTCTCGCACCGATGATTTGCGTCATAGCAATGAGCGGATTCAGAAAGCCAACGACGAATTGGCATCCCGCGTTCAAACACGCTCCAATGAATTGCGGCTGCTCGTGGACCGTGAAAGCCGCGTCTATGAAGCCCTCGAAAAACAGGCGCAAGAATCTGCCTGGGCCCTGGATCGCTGCACCTGGATTTTGCATAACCAGTACCATGGCATCCTGCGACCCGATACCCAACAGTCGGTGGAATTGGCAAGGTCGAGTGCATGGACGCTCACGGAGATGCTGGAAGGAACCAACGACACCGCAAGATCCGATGCGCCCGGGATTACCAACACGGTTCAGGTGGCGCCGCTGCTAGAAGAATCCGTAGAACGATTGGAAAGCCGCCACGGCCGCCGCATCCACGTTGAGTGCCCGAGGAATCTCTCCGTTGAGTTCAATCCAAGCGATTTGCGTCGCCTGTCAGGTTATCTCGTCGCCTTTGCTGCATCCACGTTCGAAGGCGAAGGCGCCATGCGGGTGGTGGAGGGCCCCGGAAACGAAGTGCAAGTGCATTTGCCGGATGCCGAGCCGATCGAGAACCCGGAAAAATTGCTGGAGCCCATGGGTGACGAGGCGTTTGGCATCGCCCTTTCGGCAGTTTCTCGCATCATTCACCGGGCCGGCGGAGACATTGGCATCGAACAGGCGCCCGAGGGACTCCTGATTCGGCTCATGTTCTCGGCGCCAGAGCAGTCGCCGAACACAGATTGATCTGGCATGCAACAGGGAAGCGCGAGTCTCTACGGCTAGCAAAGCGCCGCGAAATGGCTATGCATTTTGCCCAAGAAATCCAGATGTTGAGGTGAAAAAGGGGGCCCAGGCGCGTCACATTGCAATCGAACCCCTCAAGTTCTGAACCCCCCGTGCGCACGCACCTTTGGTGGACCCATGGCAGAAGAGCTGAACCCGTTCAAGATTGCACAGTCTCAACTCGACGCGGCTGCAAAGAAAATGAAACTGTCTGCCTCGATGCACGAATACCTTCGAGAACCCCAACGGATCTTGCAGGTGCGCATCCCGGTTCGCATGGACAATGGCAAAACCAAGACCTTCACGGGCTTCCGCTGCCAATACAATGACGCCCGCGGCCCCACCAAGGGCGGCCTGCGCTTCCACCCCGAGGAAACTGAGGACACGGTCAAGGCACTTGCCGCTTGGATGACCTGGAAGACGGCCGTGGTGGACATTCCTCTCGGAGGCGGAAAGGGTGGCGTCATTTGCAACCCCAAGGAAATGAGCGAGGGCGAATTGGAACGCCTCAGCCGTGGCTGGGTGCGCGCCGTACACCAAATCGTTGGCCCCGAAAAGGACGTTCCTGCTCCCGACGTGTACACCACGCCCCAAATCATGGCCTGGATGACAGATGAACTTAGCGTCATCCGCGGCTACAACACTCCCGGTTTCATCACCGGCAAGCCGATTCCCATGGGCGGCAGCCAGGGACGCGGCGACGCAACAGCACGCGGCGGCATGTTCTGCTTGCGCGAAGCCGCTGACAAGCTCGGCATTGAACTCAAGGATGCCACCGTGGCCATCCAAGGCTTTGGAAACGCAGGACAACACGCCCACCGGCTTGTCTCGGAGATGTTCGGCTGCAAGGTCGTCGCAATCAGTGACAGCCGAGGCGGCATCTACGACAAGAACGGCATCGACTTCAAGGCGGCCCTTGACGAGAAAAACAAGAGCCGCACCGTCCAAGGCCTCAAGGGAACTAAGAACATCACCAACGAAGCCCTCTTGGCGCTCAACGTGGACATCTTGATCCCCGCCGGCATCGAGAACGCCATCACCAGCAAGAACGCTGGCAAAGTCAAGGCGAAGGTCGTCGTGGAACTGGCCAACGGACCCACGACGCCCGAAGCGGATGCGATTCTGTACAAGAACAAGATTCACGTGATTCCTGACTTCCTTGCCAACGCGGGTGGCGTGACCGTGAGCTACTTCGAGTGGGTCCAAAACACCTACGGCTACTACTGGAAGGAAGACAAGGTCCACAAGGAACTGGACGAAAAAATGACGGCCGCGTATCACGCGGTCTTTGATCGCCACAAGCGAGGCCGCTGCAACATGCGCACCGCCGCGTACATGGTCTCCGTGGCTCGTGTGGCTGAAGTGGTAAAGCTTCGCGGCCTCGTCGCCTAGACACGGCAGAGTTGATCGCGTCTCTTCCTCTCTTGCTCTTCTTCTTCACTTTTGCTTGGGGCCAAGCCTCAGGACGCGCACGACGCCATTGAGGGCCAATCTTGCCGCCCCGCGCAGCCGGGGGGACTTGTCTGTCCACGTTGCGATGCGGGGACTCACTCGGTAGTATCCGCGTGTAAACAAGCGCCCTGCCGCATGGGGGAGCAATCGTTCATCGCGGAATCTGCGCAAAGCATTCGTTTGCCAACTGTGCTCGCCGTAGACGGACGTGGCGATGAAACAGCCACCGGGTGA
>JBFJXT010000212.1:0-3989 GCA_041623015.1 Thermoplasmatota archaeon
GTGGAGACACGACTGCTCGAACACGCCCAAGTTGAGGAAGCAATTGTGGTGGCCAGAGAGGACACGCCAGGCGACAAGCGGTTGGTCGCCTACGTTACCGGAAGCACCGACAGCGCATCGTGCCGAGAACACTTGGAGCACCTGCTTCCAAGCCACATGGTCCCCTCTGCCATCGTGGTCCTGGACGCACTGCCCCTGACACCAAATGGCAAGGTGGATCGCAAGGCATTGCCAGAACCAGGGGCCGCTTTGGCAGAAGCAAGCAGCGCTGAATATGCCGGCCCACGCACCCCCCGGGAAGCAGAACTGGTGACCATTTGGCAACAAGTCCTGCGCGTGCCTCGCGTTGGCATCCATGACAATTTCTTCGAACTTGGCGGCGATAGCATCCTGAGTATCCAAGTGGTGGCCCGGGCCCAAAAACGCGGCCTTGCGGTCACCACCAGGGCGCTGTTTGACCACCAAACCGTGGCCGAATTAGCCGCAGTTGCGTCGGACCACGAAGAGGTTCACGCGGAGCAAGGGCTCGTCACGGGCGATTCTCCCTTGACGCCCATTATGCACTGGTTCTTTGACCGGGACTTGCCCGAACGCCACCACTTCAACCAATCCGTCCTGTTGGAAGTTGATGATGTAGTGGACTCCGGCGCCGTCGATGCAGCACTCCAGAGGCTCATGAGTCACCATGATGCGCTTCGTCTGCAATTCCAAGAATCGGATGGTAATTGGTCTGCAACCCATGCCTCCGTGGAGACCGCCACGAACCGGTTATTTTCCCGCGTGGATCTGTCCGGCACCGACCCGGAGACTGCGAGCGCAGCCTTCCTAGCCGCTTGTCAGGAGGCCCAATCTAGCCTTGACCCCATGAACGCTGAAAACGTTCGGGTAGTCTTGTTTGACTATGGTGCCGAACAGCCTCGCAGGCTCCTACTTGTCATTCACCACCTAGTCGTGGATGGAGTATCCTGGCGCATTCTTCTCGAAGATTTGGAATCGCTCTTGTCGAATCCAGACGAGCCACTACCCCCCAAATCGTCTGCATTCTCGGATTGGGCCACTCGCCTTGTGGACCATGCACAGGACAACGCAGTGATTGCTGCTCAATTGGATCAATGGACACAACACCACGATGCATCATCCATTCCGCGAGATGACTCCGGAGCCAATCGAACCGAACACGAAGCCCACATCACCGTCGAGCTTGACCAGGCGCACACGAAATCGTTGCTTCGAGATTTGCCCCGCGCCAGTGGAGCAACCACAGAGGAAGCGCTACTGACGGCCTTTGGCGTTGCCCTCTCCGAATGGATGGGCGACAACCATGTGCTCATCGACATGGAAGGCCACGGCCGCGAGGATATCCTTGAGCACGTGGACACCACCCGAACCGTCGGTTGGTTCACCACCACATACCCAGTTCACTTCAACATCGAAAACAAGAATCTAGACGCAGCCCTGGACACCATCCGCCTTGGCCTTCGCGCCGTCCCCCACCGAGGCATCTACCACGGTTTGCTCAGCCACCTGGGGCCTGACGAAGCCAAGACTGCCATCCGACAAGTCCCGGCCCCCGAGGTGTCCTTCAATTATCTAGGCCGCTTCGATGATGCACCAGACGATGGCGCGCCGTCGCGAATCCGCATGCTGGACGACCCTCACGGAGACGACGTGGCTCAAGTAGGCGCGCGACACCGCCTGCTGGAATTGAACGGCGCCGTCACCCATGGACAGCTCTCCATGCGGTTTTCGTACGCCACAACCATCCACAACCCAGAAACGATTCAATCTGTTGCAAATCGCTTCAAGGAAATCTTGGAGACCATGGCCGAAACTTGGCACTCCCGCGCCGCTCAACTGGGCGACGATGCAGGCCCCCGCTTCCCACTCGTTTCCGCACCCCCCGCACAATTGGAGCGAACGTTGCAAGGCCGCAGCAGCCAAGTGGCCGATGCGTACCCCCTAACCCCCATGCAGGAGGGGATGTTGTTCCATTCCCTGCGTGAACCAGAAACCGGCGTCTACGTGGAACAAAGCGTCTTCACCCTCGCCGGCCCGATTGATTGTGATGCCTTGGAGTCCGCTTGGAGGCAATTGGTGGCACGTCATAAGATTCTGAGAACTGGCTTTGCATGGGACGGCCTCGACCGAGTGCTGCAACTGGTGTACCACGAGGCAGAGTTACCCGTCGCGCGTCTGGATTGGAGCAACCAAAGCCAAGAAAGCCAGGAACAATCCCTAGAGTCATTCCTAGAAGCAGACCGCACCCAGGGATTCGACTTAGCCACGCCTCCGCTCATGCGTGTGGCACTGATCCAGGAAGCTCCCGAGCGCTTTAGCATGGTTTGGACCAACCACCACACATTGCTTGATGGATGGAGCCTCCCCGTCTTGCTGGACGAATTGGGACAAATTTACGCAGCGGCCCAATTAGGAAGTGAAGCCGAACTTCCCATCCCCGCGCCGTTCTCGTCTTTCGTGGCCCACCTTGAAAAGAAGGACCCAAAGGCAAGCAAGGCATTCTGGCAAGAGACTCTTGCCGGCATCGAATCACCAACGCCGCTGCCTCTCGTGGCACAAAGCTCCGCCGGCGAAACCGAGCACAGCGCCCTGCTGCCCGGGGTTAGCTCCGCTGAATTAGATCCAGAACGCTTGGAGGCCTTGCAGCAACTGGCTCGAAGCACTCGTGTGACCTTGAGCACACTGTTGCAAGCCGCATGGGGCATGGTGCTTGGCCGTCATGCAGATCGTGATGATGTGATGTTTGGTGCAACTGTCTCCGGTCGACCCGCCGAATTGGAAGGCGTCGAGTCGATGGTGGGCTTATTCATCAACACCTTGCCCGTGCGGATTCAACTTCCCGAATCAACTGGCATCAAGGACTGGCTCACCGCGCTTCAGCGACAACACATTGAGATGCGAGAGCACGAACATATCCCGCTTCCAGAAATCCGGCGGTGGAGCCCCTTGGCCCCTGGCGACGACCTGTTCGAGTCGCTTCTAGTGTTCGAAAATTACCCTTGGAGTGAAGGCAGCAAGCAGGCCTTGCCCATCGAAAATGTAGAAGGGCTGAGCCGAACCAATTTCCCCTTGACCCTCGTGGCAGCACCCGGAAAAACCCTGGGCCTGCGCCTATTCTTCGACACGACCCGCTACGATGAACACACCGTAAACCTCCTCATGGAGCACCTCTCAGAAGTCCTGCGCCAACTGGCAATAGCTTCGCCCGAAACCACTGTGGGATCCATCCAAATCGTCGGCCAGGCCGAGGCACAGACGCTGGCCACGTGGGGCGCAAAAACCACCCAAGTCGCTCCCGAATGCATCCATCACCTCGTCTCCAGCCGGAGCGACCTCCACCCCTATGCCGTTGCCATTGAGCACGGGAATTCCAGTGTCGCCTATGCCGAATTGGAAGCGCGCAGCGACGCTTTTGCGGCGCACTTGCTCGGACTTGGCATTGGTCATGGTTCCGTGGTTGCCTTGGCCCTCAAGCCCAGTGCAGACGCGATCGCGGCCGCGCTTGGCATTTTCAAGGCCGGCGCTGCTTACGTCCCCGTCGACCCTGAATACCCCTCAGACCGCGTTGCATACATGCTGCAAGACAGCGGCGCCTCGCTGATTGTCACCACCAGTGACCTGGCCCCCCAATTGGCACAACCCAACACTTCGATGGTTGCCTTGGATGACGATGCGTCATGGCAACCCCACCCAGACTCGAATGCCCCCTGCACGCCGCACGCGTCGGATCCCTCTGACTTGGCGTACATCATTTACACAAGCGGAAGCACCGGCAAACCCAAGGGCGTTCTCGTGGAGCACCGAGGCGCTGCTGCCCATGCGGCCGCCCAACAATCCGCCTTCGGAATTGAAGCAGGGACTCGGGTGTTGCAGTTTGCATCCTGGAGCTTTGATGCCAGTGTCTGGGAAATGCTGATGGCCCTTGCCAACGGCGCAACCCTGTGCATCCCCCCGCAACGCGCTGCTGGAGA
>JBFJXT010000213.1:0-3986 GCA_041623015.1 Thermoplasmatota archaeon
CAGACAATGCGGGGGGAGTACGGAATTTTGTGGCGGACGACGCAGGAACGTCTGCATTCCTTCCCCGAATAGGACTGGCTGCCGGCGGCGATGCAGGCGATGATTTCGCTACTCAACTAGGTCGCCAGGCCGCTAGATATGGAAAAGGTGGCGTGGAAGCTCTTGATAATGGGCGCTATCGTTTTACAGGCGAATTGACTCCCGCCAAGGTCCCTGGGGCCATGGCAGGAACTAGAATGGTGCGAGAATGGGACTCTATTGGTGGTGGAAAGTTTAATTATTTCGAAACAGTTGATCATTTAGGGCTTGTCCGACAAATTCGTCCAGACGTGGGGCCCATTAAGATGCACTATATGTATAGTGAAACGGGTAGTTATACAGGGTATTGGCTTGGGGGTTGGTAAGCATGGAATCTCCATCTCGCGCGGAAGTTCTTCTCCGCCTTCAAGAGTTGGCCGCCGGGCACATTAGTCGGAATGAAGCTGCTGAATGGGCGATGAAATACATCCGTGCAGATGCATTCCCAGACGATGATGCCACATGGGCGGGAATCACAAATCTTGCGAAAGCTGACGAGGAAAATGAACCGTCGTCGTATGTATACCACGAAGAAGATTTTTTAGACTGGCTAAAAAATCTGGAAAAGACATAGAGACTCCCACGAATTAACCACTCTATAACCAAATCTGATATAATGTCCCTATGCTATTAAAATAACTAAATTTTAATGACGATAAAAAACCGTAGGTTTCAGGCGCTGCGACTGGGAACTCACCCTCCTAGTGCCATGGCTGCCCGCGCCGCTGCCGGTGGCGTAGGCCACCACGCGAGACAGGGTATCAGCAAACTCGTCTCGAATGCAGGCCCGATTACCCAACGACCATGGGGGGCGTCGCCCGGTTTGAAACAGTCGTTAGCGGGGCCTTCGCGGACTCATCTACAGCGGGCCGCCAAGATTGGCAGTGGGCGACCAAGTCTACCAGCCCAAGTAATGACACAGCGGAGGTTACCCGGTCAAACACTCGACGCCTACGGGTCGGGCCCGACCATCGATTCTTCTGTCGCAAAGACTGGGGTGGGGCCTACAGCACTTTTGTGGGCTGAGTGAATCACAATGTGTAGGGCGTCATTGTACGACACTCGTCATTTCAACAATCCGACGCCTATTTCCCCTGGAAATTTGCCATCAAACCAACAGTACGTCCAATATCCTCATAAAGGACGAGAGAAGGTCATCGTTGAGTCGGTGGGCTTTGCCCGCCAATCGGTGAGCACATGATCCTAGGACTGAGCACAAAGACAATGGCCTCCCTCGGCGCGGCTGCAACCCTCATGGTGGTTGCAATTACCAGCGCCGTCGTGATGGCAGATGGCGACGAATTTGACGCCATTAAAGCGCCCCAGTGGCAAGCAGGCTACGCATTTGCCTACGATGTCACGGGTGAAATCGAATACATGCTAGACGTCCCTGGTGAAGCCAGTGGCGGCGACAGCTTTGGCTTCGGTCCGCTCCCGATTGAGAAGGAAATTCTCTCGACCCAATTTGATCTCGACGGCAAGCCTCTCTACGTGGGTGCCGCCACCTTCCCCCTTGGTCACTTCTTGGCCCAAGGCATGGACTTCGAGTTCCCTGACCTCGCAGTTTACCCCACCGCAGACCGCAAATCCGACCTGTCTCCCGTTGGTGTCCAAATCAGTGACGCCGGCGACGACCTCGAATTTGGCCCGGACGCCCCCATTACCTACCTTGACTTCCCGTTGCAACACGGCAAGCGCTGGAGCAGCACCATGAAGGTGGCCGAACTGTTTGGCCAAACTGACTTCTTGGAAGGCACCGAGTACATGGACCTGGACGAAGTGCTCGTTCAAGGCGAAGTCGGTTCCATGCACACCCTCGACTTGCCCATCGGCACCGTCGAAGCGGTCCGCGTAGACATCAGTTACACCCCGATTGGCCTCCAGAAGGCAGTGGCGCAAGCGCGCAGTGACGCAGAGAAGTTCGGCGTCGACGTGGAACGCCTCAACGTGCAATTGGGCGTTCACGAAATCGCCTACTACGCCCCGGAGTACCAGAGCATTGTCAAGGATCAATTCGTGGTTCGCGCCCTGGTCGATGCCGCCCTCAACTACGACGGCGACCACTGGGAAGTGTACACCGAAGCCACCGGCACTGCCCTCGTCGAACTTACCGGCGCCCGACTCCTCAAAGGCCCAGAACAAAGCACCAGCGACATCCTCCGCATCCTGCGCGGTGAAGCCCCCGTCGCTGACGCACACGGCGAAATCATCCCCGAGAGCACCTACGACTTGTTCCTTGAAGACAACGTCCGCCTCGTGAATGCCGCCAGCTCGCCATCCCTCACATACTCCACCGACATCAGCGGGGTTGACGCCCTGCCCACGGGTCACAAAATCGTCTTCAAGATGATTGCCGGCGACGGTTCGACCTACAAGACATCCTCTGGCGCCCCTTCGTGGGACGTGGTGGTCGATGAACCCGGCAGCTACACGGTTGTGGCTCAAGCCATCGCTGGAGACGGCCGCGTGTTTGCCCAAGACTCCATGCCCCTCGTGGCCAACTGGCACCAAACCATCAACGGCGGCTGCCCGCTCGTCAGCAGCAGCACCATGATTCCCTGCCAGGAAGTGGACTTGCCCGTAAACCACGGCGTGGACCACCTCACCTTGGCCGCATATGCCAACGGAACCTCCGTCACCTACGGTCAACTCAACGTTTACTCTGACTCGGACTCCTACCAAGGAAGCCGAGACGGAGACGGCGCGTACCGGGTTTCCATCGACGAGTTCAACGCTCGTGACATTGGACGTTCCTGGACGGGAGCCTACAGTAGCTTCGGTCTCGGAGAGCGCGTGGACTACGTCATCGACATCATCTACGGTGTCAGCGAACCCATTGTCAACGATCACGCTGGCGAGGACGGCAGCGCAGGTGCCTTGGTGGCCATGCGCGACGCCCGCAGCATGAGCAGCTTTGGTTCACCCCTCGGAGCGTTCCTAGAGCAACTCAGCGAAGGCAAGAAGCCGTTCTTGCAAACTGAATTGGATGCCCTGTTGTCCTAGTCTCAGTTCCTCCCTCCTCTTTCTTCCCTTCCCCCTTGGTTTTTGACGCCCCGGTGCGTCCTTGTGATTGTGCCCCACGCCGACCTTTGGTTCGACGGTGCTTGTTCTGGAAATCCTGGCCCCATGGGGGCGGGCGCGTTGGTCTTGTTTGAAGGCAAACGACTCGAAGTGAGCGAAGGCCACGGCCGAGGCACCAACAACGAAGCAGAGTACCTTGGACTCATCGGCGGCCTCAAGAAAGCGCTCCATGCAGGCGCCACCACCATTACGATTCACGGTGACAGCCAATTGATTCTGCGCCAATTGGAAGGCAAATACGCCGTCCGGGCGGCCAATTTGCGCCCGTTCTACCAGGAGGCCATTGCGCTGCTTCGCAAGTTTGGTGGCTACGATTTGATTTGGGTTCCTCGTGACGAAAACGAGGACGCTGATCGGCTGGCACGGGTTGGCGCTGGTCAACGCTGACGCTGCTGCAAACGAAAACGGTCAAACCACTCGGAGGCCCTGGAGTCACCATGGCCCGCGCCGGATGGCTCACCAGTCTCTACTCGCTCGTGGATGAGCGCCTGCGGGATTGGTCCAAGGCTGCCAAACGCAGCTTGTTCTTCCTGCGCCTCGTTGTGGTGATCCTCGTTGTGGTCCTGCTTGGCCTCTATGGGGCGGCCGTTGGGGCGATTTTGAAGCCCGAATGGATGCGCTTCTGGTTTGCTGGAAGTGTTGCGGTTCTGTCGATTCCACTCCTTGTGCTGACGATTCTGGTGGCCCTTCCATTGCGCCTCAAGAGTGTCACGCGCCTCATCGACAAGGGTTACCCTGGCAATGCCCGGGAAATTGCCTTGCGAGTCGCCGCGCGCAAGTTGCGGGATGAAAGCATCGAGACCGAGGAATTGCTGGCCGAAACCGCC